>JAACZX010000462.1 GCA_009996555.1 Chitinophagaceae bacterium
TTTGCAACAAAAGAAGGAATACTTTTTCTTACGAATCCTTTTGTATTTACATAGTTTGATACAATGTCTGTATTGCGGAATTGAAGCCAGGGGTCAAATTCAAATGAATTGGCAGCAGCCATTTCCTGAACAATCTGTTTACTTAATTCATCTGCTTTTCCGTTGCGAACTAATTGTTGATTACGGTATTGTACATCAACTTCCTGCTTGCTGAGTTTCGGATTGATGAATCTGCTTTTTACACTTATAACAAAATCAGTAACAGCAAGTTTGTTGTTGCCATATTTATAGTGAAATGCAATACTTAAAACTGCTTCAGCAATAAGAATGCAAAAGAGGCACAAGGCTGAATAATACAACAGTCGCTTAAAAATTGTTGGATTCTTTTTCATTTAGATGATTTGCTTAATCAGTGATCAGTTTTTTCTTCCAGTCATCTTTTTCTTTCCATTCAGGCTGCTCCTGTTTGCTAAAAAGATAGTTTTCTATTACAAGATAATCCATTTCGGTTCGCATAAAACATTGATAGGCTTCCTGCGGCGTACAAACAACCGGTTCACCACGTACATTAAAGCTGGTGTTGATCAACACAGCACAATCTGTCTGTTGTTTAAATGCTTCGATGAGCGAATGAAAAGGAGGATTGGTTTCCTGATGCACCGTTTGCACACGGGCCGAATAATCGATATGTGTAACAGCAGGCAAACTGCTGCGTTGGAAATACAGTTTATCTGTTAAGCTGAGTTGATGATAATTCGCCGGAACAGGATTTTGCAAATCTTTCTTCACCGGCTGCACCAGCAACATGTAAGGCGATGCTGAAGACAACTCAAAATACTGCTGTACATCTTCTGCCAATACAGCCGGAGCAAAAGGACGAAACCCTTCCCGGTATTTAATTTTCAGATTGAGTTTCTTCTGCATCTCCGGATTACGTGGATCGGCAATGATACTTCTGTTGCCCAATGCACGTGGACCAAACTCCATCCGCCCCTGGAACCAGCCAATCACGTTTCCATTGCTGAGGTATGTTGCAACGGTTTGGTTTAATTCATCGCTGTTGTTGAACGCAGTTGCAACGGCTTTGTATTGTTTAATAACCGGTTCAATTTCTTCAGTTGTAAAAGAAGGACCGAGATAGGATCCTTTCATTGCATCCATTGCATATGAAACGCTTCGCTGTTTTTCAAAATAAATATGATGCGCTGCCAATGCTGCACCAACAGATCCTCCTGCATCACCACTTGCAGGTTGAATAAAGATGTTATCAAAAATGCCTGCGTTTTGTAGCTTGCCGTTTGCGACACAGTTCAATGCTACACCACCCGATAAGCAAATATTCTTTGCACCGGTAATTTCTTTTGCATGTGCAGTCAGCTTCAGTACTATTTCTTCTGTTACCTGTTGAATGGCGAGTGCAAGATTGCAATGTTGCTGCGTGAGTTCTTCTTCTTCACCTCTGCGTTTGAAGCCAAACAACGATTCAAATTTTTGATCCTTCACCATACGTAAACCAACGGCATAGTTGAAATACTGTTGACTTAAATAAATGGAACCATCATCATAAATCTTTACCAGCTTTTCTTTAATGATCGTTACAAACTGGTTTGTTTGTTCTGCATCGGGATCCCCATAAGGTGCTAATCCCATCAGCTTATATTCACCACTGTTTACTTTAAAACCTAAATAGTAAGTGAATGCAGAATACAATAATCCAACAGAGTTGGGGAAGTTGAGTTGTTTGAGTATTTCAATATTTTTTCCGTTGCCTTTGCAGATGGTTGTAGTGGCCCATTCACCCACACCATCAATAGTAAGTATTGCAGCTCCTTCAAATGAAGATGGATAAAATGCCGATGCTGCATGACTGAGATGATGCTCAGGAAACAACAGCTTCAGTTTCTTTTTATCATACAATTGAATTTTCTTCAGCTCATCACGGATCTTTTTTTTCAGAAAGAGCTTTTCGTTCAACCATACAGGCATGGCCATTAAAAAGGATGCAAAACCTTTTGGTGCAAAAGCATAGTAGGTTTCAAGTAAGCGCTCAAATTTTAGCAAAGGTTTATCGTAAAACACAACTGCTTCTAATTGGTCGATGGTAACATTTGCTTCTTGCAAACAATACGCAACAGCTTTTGAAGGAAACCCGGCATCATGTTTTTTGCGGCTGAAGCGCTCTTCCTGGGCAGCGGCAATGATCTCGCCATCTTTCAGGATAGCAGCAGCAGAGTCATGATAAAAAGCCGAAATGCCGAGGATGTACATAGGTGCAAAATAAGCGATTTGAGAGAAACACGGATGACACAGATCTATGCTGATAAAACGGATTTGATCTGTGATCATCCGTTTAATCTGTGTTATCCGTGTTTCTATTTTCTTTATAGCGGATAAATAAAAAAGCAGCGGAATTATTCCGCTGCTTTACTTATCTCTTTTCACTCTTTCGAGCTCTTAGTTACTCAAAAGTTGAATAGAAATACGGCGTCTTCGCTTCAAACTCCGCACTGCAGGTATCTACCATTTTGTACACACGGGTAATACCCCATGCTTTACGTTTTTCGTAAAGTTCATCTTCGCTGGCGTCTTCTTTCATTATGCGGCAGATCTGTTCGTCGCCAAAGCCCATGCGTTTTGCTTCTGTGAGCAATTCTTTGGGTAAGGTTTTCATATCATGCTTCGACAGTTCTTTTTCCATGTTCACAATATCCTGTATCTGGTAAATGAACCAACGGTCGATCTTGGTTGCTTCCACCACAGTCTTCACACTCACACCCGCCATCAACGCATCTTTAATACGGAAAATGCGATCCCATTTCGGCACTTTAATATATTCGATCAACTCTTCAGCATGTTTTACACTTTGTCCGTAGTAACCCAAACCAACTGCGTTGTTTTCTAAACTCTGACAAGCTTTCTGCACTGCTTCCGTAAAGCTGCGGCCAATACTCATTACTTCACCCACACTCTTCATCTGTAAACCTAAACGGTCATCAGCACCTTTAAACTTGTCGAAGTTCCAACGTGGCATCTTCACAATTACATAGTCAAGCGCCGGTTCAAAGTATGCAGAAGTAGTTTGTGTGATCTGGTTCTTCAATTCATCCAATGTATAACCGATCGCCAGTTTCGCAGCAATTTTTGCAATAGGATAACCTGTTGCTTTACTTGCCAACGCAGATGAACGACTTACACGTGGGTTGATCTCAACCGAAATGATGTCTTCGTTTTCAGGATTCATGGCAAACTGTACGTTACAACCACCGGCGAAGTTGCCGAGGCTACGCATCATTTTGATGGCCATGTTACGCATATTCTGGAAAGCAGTATCGCTCAAGGTCATGGCAGGAGCCACTGTAATACTGTCGCCGGTGTGCACACCCATCGGGTCGAAATTCTCAACAGTACAAATGATCACCACATTATCATTTCTGTCACGCAGCAACTCTAATTCAAATTCTTTCCAGCCAAGCAATGCTTTTTCCACCAACACCTCGTGCATGGGACTTGCTTTCAAACCTCTGTCGAGAGCAGCATCCAGTTCATCTTTATGCATTACAATACCGCCACCTGTACCACCAAGTGTAAACGATGGACGGATCACCAATGGAATACCGATCTCTTGTGCAAATTCTTTTCCTTCAAGTAATGAGTTGGCAACACGGCTCGGTGCAACACCAATACCAATGTCGATCATCAGCTGGCGGAATTTCTCCCGGTCTTCAGCTGTATCAATTGCCTTTACATCCACGCCAATCATTTTCACGTTGAACTTTTCCCAAACACCCAACTCATCCGCTTCTTTACAAAGATTAAGCGCTGTTTGTCCGCCCATGGTTGGCAACACCGCATCGATCTGTGGGTTTTCTTCGAGGATCTGTTCAATACTTTCAACAGTAAGTGGCAACAGGTACACACGGTCGGCCATCATCGGGTCGGTCATGATGGTGGCGGGGTTGCTGTTAATGAGGATCACTTCAATTCCTTCTTCACGTAAACTGCGGGCTGCTTGCGAACCCGAATAATCAAACTCACAGGCCTGGCCAATCACAATGGGGCCGCTGCCTACTATCAGCACACTGGTTATCGAATTATCTTTTGGCATGGGGAGAATTTGGCTGCAAAAGTATTGGATTGAGCGTTAACCTGAGCGTGAAATTTCAACCGATTTTCAAGGTTTTTTGGTAACGGTCGTTAGGAATACTGTTGAGCTGCCGTTGCGTCGCACTCTTGTACGTTCGGGAATTGTCTGAACCTTGATTTATGAGATTTTGAGATTTGCAGGATTTGTCCAAGAGAGTAAGTCTATCTTATGAATCCTATAATCCACCCAAATCCCAGTTCAGACATCAATAATCAAACCTATGCGGCTCCGAAGTTTCGTATTCAGGATTATAACGCACAAAAAAGTAGAGATAGATCGTTCGGCTCAGCCGCATGAGCCAGGGTTGCAAAATAAGGAGGAGGGCAGCGTTCAGCCCAAGCCACCAAAATACCCGGTTATCGCTGAACGAAACCCCGATCAATACCCACCATGCCACAAACGTAGTAACAGAAATGGCAACAGTTAATGCATAACTCACATAACCGGTACCATACCAAAAGCCGGGCTCCATATCAAACTTTTGTTTGCACACAGGGCACTCATCATGCATATCGAACGTGTGTTTGAAGTTATACGCACTGTAATCTTTAAACAGCTTGCCTCTTCTGCAACGTGGACAATGCATCGAAAACATACTCCAGAAATAATTCGGCTTTGGCTTTGAAGCGGGCATGCGTTAAAAATTTCCGCAAAGATAACCTATGCTGAAGTTGGAGAAAGTGATAAATAGCACATTTAGTTATTTCTTACATCGTCAACAGCAGTACTAATTAATTTCTTGCGCTCACCAATCTGCTGACGCCACATGGCATAATACAAACCTTTTTCTTCCAGCAATTGATTATGATTTCCGGTTTCAACCACATCACCACCTTCCAGTACATAAATTCTGTCGGCATGCATGATCGTACTCAACCGGTGTGCAATTAAAATAGTGATCTGGTTTTCGCCAGCTGATATTTCACGAATGGTTGAAGTAATCTCTTCTTCCGTAATAGAATCAAGTGCAGAAGTAGCTTCATCAAATATCAATAAACGTGGTTTGCGCAATAACGCACGTGCAATAGACAAACGTTGTTTTTCACCACCGCTTAATTTCAATCCACCTTCACCGATCATGGTGTCCAGGCCTTTTTCTGCACGTGCCAGCAAACGCTGACAACTTGCTTTATGCAATGCATCCGTTAATTCTTCATCCGTTGCTGTTGGATTAACAAACATCAGGTTCTCTTTAATGGTGCCACTGAAGAGCTGTGTATCCTGTGTTACAAATCCGATCTGGTTACGCAGGTCTTCAAAGTTGATGGAGTTTTCATCAATGCCATTATATAAGATCTTTCCGTTTTGCGGCCTGTATAATCCCACCAGCAATTTCATTAAGGTTGTTTTACCTGAACCGGATGGACCAACAAATGCAATAGTTTCACCAACATTTACTTTAAAGTTGATATCGGTAATGGCATTTTGTGATGCGGTCTGGTGTTTAAACGAAATATTGTTGAATGAAAGAGTTTCAATTTTTCCAAGATGCAATGGATTTACCGGTGTGGGTTCCGGTTTCTTTTCCATCAGGTTATCAAAGTTGGTAATACTTGCTTCAGCCTCACGGTAGGAGAGAAGGATATTGCCAATTTCCTGTAATGGTCCAAACACAAAGAACGAAAATATCTGCATAGTCACCAGTTGACCGGCATCCATCTTACCATGATAGATCGTCCACATCAACATAAAGAGAATTACCTGGCGTAACGTGTTTACAAAAGTTCCCTGCACAAAGCTGATACTGCGTATGCGTTTTACTTTTGTGAGTTCAAGACCAAGAATCTTGAATGTGTTTTTATTGAGGCGGTTTACTTCCTGTTCAGTTAAGCCTAAACTTTTTACCAACTCAATATTGCGTAACGATTCGGTAGTAGCGCCTGCCAATTGTGTTGTTTGCGCCACAATTGTTTTTTGAACTGCCTTCACTTTTTTACTGAGTGCATTGGAAATGATCACCAGCATAATAATGCCGCCAAAATAAATGAACGGCAACGATGGATGAATAGAAGCAGCATAAATTGCCACGATCACAATACCAATAATTACCGGGAAGAGAATATTAATAAAAGCCGAAACAAACTTTTCTGTATCGGTTCTTACTTTGGTTAAAATAGAAAGCGTTTCACCACTGCGTTGATCTTCAAAATCCTGGTAAGGAAGTTTCATGGCATGTTTCAAACCATCTGTAAAAACCTTTGTTCCGAATTTCTGTGTGGTTAGATTTTGAAAGTAATCCTGGAAAGCTTTGGCAATACGGCTCACCATTGCAACGGAAATAGACAAGGTGAGGACAAAAAACACTCCCGGCTCTTTCCAGCTGAAAGATGTAAAGAACCGGTTCCAGTTAAAATTTTTCTGAGGCGTTTCACCAATGCCCTGGTGTTGTGTGGCAAGGTTAATGAGCTTGCCAAACAAAATAGGATCAATGAGTGAAAAACCAATATTAATAGCTGCTAACGCCATGGTTAACGCTATAAGACCTTTGTAAGGTGATAAGTATTTTAAAAGCAGTTTCATAATTGTAAAAGCTAAATGATGGTCAAAGTTTAGACCATCTTTAAAAATAAGACAAGTTAGCAGGAATGTGCGCTTCTATTTGCCTGCCAGCCCTCATCTTTCGAGTTCGTTCTGCCATGATATACCTGTAAAGCTTGCAGCACAGCTACTCTTCCCGGCTCAGCTCATAGGTTTGTATTGAAAAAAATCGGTTCTTTGGAACTATTCTATGCGGTAAAAAAATGTAACTGAGCACATGAAGATTACAGGTATAGCCATTATCCGCAACGCAATTTTGAATGATTTTCCAGTAGTGGAGGCCATTTCTTCCATACTGCCGGTTGTGGATGAAATGATCGTAAGCATTGACAAGGGAGAAGATGATACGGATGTTTTGATCCGCTCTATTCAATCCGATAAACTAAAGATCGTTTATTCAACATGGGACATGAGCCTGCGTGAAGGGGGCCGTGTTTATGCGCTGGAAACCGATAAGGTAAAAAGCCATGTATCGGCTGATACAGACTGGATCTTTTACATCCAGGCCGATGAAGTGATCCATGAAAAATATCATTCCGTCATCAGGCAAACGGCTGAGCGTTACAAAGATAATAAGCGTGTAGAAGGATTACTTTTTCAATACCTGCATTTTTACGGCACGTATGATTATGTGGGCGACAGCCGTAAATGGTACACACATGAAGTGCGTATCATCAGGAACGATCCTTCCATCAGCTCTTATAAAGATGCACAGGGTTTCAGGCGGGGCGAAGAAAAGCTGAACGTGGTGCCGGTGGCAGCAGAAGTATATCACTACGGCTGGGTAAAAAGCCCGGAACAGATGAAAAAGAAGATCGTGAACATTCTTGGGTTTTACAGCAATGATGATTCGGGTATAGAAGAGTATAAAAACCAGGGTGAGGTGTTTGACTTTAATGAGTTTGAATCAATACGGTTGTTTAAGCAAACACATCCGGCTGTTATGCAAAATCGGATTCAGCAAAAGAACTGGCATGTGGAACTGGATGTAAACAGAAAAAAACTGACTGTAAAAGAACAGGTGCTGCGGTTTATTGAAAAGCTTACCGGGGTGCGGTTATTTGCATTTAAAAATTATAAGATCATCCGCCCATAGCAGATAATGATGATCCTGCTTGTATTACTTGTACATGAAATAAAAAACAGATGAAGGTTGTTGATTGTTTTACTTTCTTTAATGAGCTTGACTTGCTTGAGTTCCGCTTAAAACTGCTGGACGAGTATGTTGACCTGTTTGTTATTGCAGAATCGAATCTTACCCACTCCGGTGTTTCAAAGGAATACAACTATGCAGTAAACAAAGAACGGTTTGCAAAATGGGCACATAAGATCATGTATCTGCCGGTTCATCAATCGACCGATGGATTAACATTTAATAAAGACGAGAAAACATATAACCCTGCAAATGGCTCGTGGGTTTTGGAAAACCAACAAAGAGAAGCATTAAAAAAAACAGCTGAGTTCATTGAAGATGCTGATATGGTAATCATTGGCGATCTTGATGAAATACCAAATCCTGCTGTAGTGAAGTCTGCCAAAACAATAACTACGCCTGTTACTCTCCAAATGCGGTTTCATTATTACTTTATGAACTGCAGAAGCAGTAAAGGAGAGAAATGGTGGAACGGAACTGTGGTTGCAAGTGGAAAGGATTTTAAACAATACGGACCGCAGGTGTTCAGAGATAAAAGAAATGAGTACAGGCATATAAAAAATGCCGGCTGGCATTTTTCTTATTTAGGAGGAGTGGAAAAAATTAAACAAAAGATCAATTCTTTTGCGCATACTGAATTTAACAAGGCGGAATATCTGGATGATGAACATATCATTCGTTCCTTGCAAAAAGGACGAGATGTGTTTAACAGGCGGCATAAAAAATACAGGTTTGTTCCTTTGGCAAAGTACCCTGCTTTTTTGCAGAACTTAATGAAACAGTATCCGCAATTCATACGGGAAACATCATGGCTCCAATATTTCCGCAGTTTTTTTTCATGATGTTTACTGCTCTACTTTAAATTTTTGATGGCTTATTCTGTAAGACCATTTAACAAAAGAAATCCATTTGCCCAATGGGTTTTTTTTACGTTTATAAAAGAAAATCAACCTGGCATTGAAAAGCAGGAACAGGAATAACGAAAACGAAAATTTCCTGTATTGCAGCTGTGTGAAACAATTTATGGCCTGTTGTATCCATTTTTTTTGATCAGGCGAAATGAGATTATTTTTTTGGAAATCTTCCAGGTAATTGATCCTTGTTTCATAAAAGAGCCCTTCGTTAATTTTGTGCGTGGTATTTGTTTTGTGCTTTCGCCAATGTGTAAGCACTACGGGCAAACATTTGATGGGGCCAATACACATAGCTGAAACAGAGATCCACCAGTCATACGCAACTGTTTCACCCGGTGAGGGTTGCATTTTTAAAAGAAGATCACGCCTGATGCAGATGTTATGACCCAGTGTAAAGGAAACAAGCATTGTTTTCCTGATATCCATTCCTTCAAGATGGTTTCGGTTTTCAACACGGGCATTTTTTGTTACTGCCGCTTTTCCAAACGGGGAAGAGAGGCAGTAGACCATTGATGCTTCGGTGTGCTGCTGATGATAAAGCACAAGTCGTTCTGCTTTTTCGTTTAACCAAATATCATCCTGGTCGCAGAAGATAATGTATTCACCTGTGGCATGTTCAATTGCCGAATAGAAGTTTCTATTCAATCCTCTTTCAGCACACTTGAAAAAATGCCGGTTTGAAGATTTGCTGCACCAGCTTTGAAGAATTGATGCTGTTGCATCGGTGCTGTTATTATCAGAACAAATAAATTCAATAGCAGGATAACTCTGTTCTTCAAGACTTTTTAATTGCTCTGGCAGGTATGCTTCACCGTTGTACGTGCAAAGCACAATACTTACAAGTGGGGTAGATGCCGGAAAACTGCTGCTGCTCATGAAACAATAAAATTATAAACATCCTGTAAAACATAGTCAATATCACTAAACCTTCCGGCAGTATATGCCTGCCTTATCTTCAGCGTTTGCTGTTGAATGATTTCCCGCTGTTGAAGTTGTTGCAACAGGTCATGAACGCTTGTATAATAAATACTGTAAGGCAACAGATCTGTATTTGCTTTGTATGATACCGGCAGTAAAAAGGGCAGCTGATATCCCAAGCCAAGATTAAACGAGCCGGAAATTCTGCTGTTGCCAAAAAAATCATCACCTGTAGTTTTTAAAAGCGGAAGCACATGATCTGACTGCTGCATGTATGAATGGAACTGTTCGTAGCTGAGGTAAGAATGAAAACTGAGGATATGCTGTTTTAATTTTTCTGAGTGTTGAAGTTTTTCATTCAGTAAACTGTTTAGTTTATTCAATCCAAGAAAAATAAATTTCACATGCGGATCAATGTTGTTTTCTTCGATAGCCGTAAGCAAACCGGCATAATCCCTGCGCTCCTGCGATGCTTCTCCCGGGATTGTGATCCATACTTCATCAGCAGGTTTTGTAACCAACAGCTTCGAAACATTTGGAAAGTAAACAGGGTAAAAGGAAGTTACGTTAAAAACCGGGTGTGGTTTTAACTGGCTGAGCAGGTAATCACCCAGCACAAGAAATTTTTTCACTTTACGGGAGAGCAGTTTTGTATAAGTGAAACTTTTTTCAAGGCGTTTTGCGTTGTGTACAATACCTGTGTAATTAATACGGGGCAGCACAAACAACATATCTCTTACAAAAGTTATTTCGGTAGTATTGATAACAGCATGTGTTATTCTTTGCCGTTGAATATATTTTCTTATCCGGAGTGATTGCTGCAGGTGTTGCCGGTTAAGAATATTGTCGGGCAGTTCAAGAATACCTTCAATCTTTGTTGTTTCAATTAACAGCGGAACCAGTTTTTTATTACACGCAACAAATACCCGGCAATTCTTTTTATGCAGAATATGTACCAGGCTGTAAATGCATTCGATGTGCGATCCGCCTGCTTCAAGTAAAAGAATATTCATTGCCGGTTATTAAAATATGCCTTACTATGTTATGAATTGTTGAGAAGTTTTGCATAAAGATCCCAGTATTTTTTTGCACTGGCATCCCAGCTGAAGAAAGCAGCCCTGTCTTTTATCTTTTGTGCCTGTTGTGGGTTTTGCTGGTAATGTTGTAAGGCGTGCAGCAATGTTTGCTGCATGGCTTCGGCTTCAAACGATGGAAAATAATAAGCCGCATCTCCACCTGTTTCCGGCAGACAGGTATGCGTAGAAAGCAATACCGGTTTGCCCATGTACATTGCTTCAATTACCGGAAGGCCAAAACCTTCAGCAATAGAAGGAAATGCAAAGGCCAGCATATTTTCAAGCAACCACCATTTTTCGTTTTCAGAAATAGCGCCCGGCAGTATTAACCTGTTTGCTACTCCAAGTTTTTCTGCCTGCTTTACTATGGAAGAAAGATACTCTTTGTCCTGCGTGATGCCTGCAATTACAAGATTGAAATCATTACCCACAAGAAGCGATGGCAGTGTATGAAAATTCTTTTTCCGGGTAATGGTACCAATGGAAAGGATATAAGGTATATCAGAATTAATGAATGAAGGCTTTTGAAAAACAGCAGCTGCATCGGGTTTATTGCAGCCGTTATAAATGATCTCAACTGGTTTGTTCACTATATTCAGGTTCTCCTGCAGGCACTGCAATGTATAAGAAGAAATAACGCTCAGGTAGTCTGACCGGTCGATCATGCGCTGCACCCTGCCGAGGTATTGCTTTTTCTTGGCTAACGATTTTGTTTCGTCGTGCAAAAAATTCAGATCATGAATGGTGAGTATCTTCTTTACATGTTTATTCACCGGGTAGTAATTACTTCCCTGGTAGGTGCTGTGCCATAGATCAAAACCGGCTGTTTTTGGTCGTAAAAATTTATGACTTGATTTCTGGATCATGTACCTGTATTGACTGCCAAGGAAGTTATCTTCTGAAGGAGGAACGTAAAAGGTGAGGGAATACTGGCTGCCGGGATGTGTTGTAACTAGCGCCTTGCTCAATTGTTTACAAAAGTGATAAAGCCCTGTGTGGGGGTACTTCATCCGCTCACAATCAAAGAGAATTTCAAATGCCATTCCGGTCTTAAGTTTCGGCTAAAGATAGTAGAATAATTATATTAGTAAAAAATGGACAGTTTTTATTGCCCGAAATATTATGGCAGGTTTTGATGAAATTTAAGGTGAAAGAACATTATTTGGATTGGAGGAAGGGGTGAACTTATTTAAGAGTTGTGGATTTATATGAGTAGAGCTGTAATGCTTTTTACTTGGTATTTTTGGCGCAATTAACCGTTCATGAAGAATTTATTCCTGGCAGATACAGAAGGCAGAAATTTTAAACCGGCCGATAAAATATTCTATTTTTTGGTGTTGATTTTTTTTGCTGGGTTATTTATAGCCCGAGCCCCGATTGTACCAAGCATCATCATGGGGGCATTGGTCATTTTATCGTTCACATCAAACAGCATCAAAGCCAAAATTTTACTGCTGAAAAAGCGTCCCTATATACTGTTGATCATTTTGTATTACCTGTTACACATCGTGAGCATTTTATGGTCCGATGATAAACAGGAAGCCGCCAGCCAGTTGTCTATTCGCTTGCCTTTGTTGCTTTTGCCGCTGGCTATTGGCACAATGGTCATTTCAAACGAAATGCGTGACCGGATCATTTATGCCATTGTATTGATCACAACCGTTGTGGCGTTGATCAGTTTAGGATTGTCTTTTGCCAAGTATGCTGAAACCGGAAGTACGGGGTATTTGTATAACGACAGTCTTACTGTTCATTTCAGGTTGCAGTCAATTTATGTGGCAATGCTGGTGAATATTTCCATTGTCGGCGCTGTTTACCTGCTTGCAAAAAGATCAGCAACAGTTGACAGCCCGGGATTACTTTATGTTGCAGTTTCTGTACTTTTTGGATTCCATTTTTTACTGGCGAGCCGTTCAGCAATGATCCTGTTGTACGGAGGATTGTTTATATATGCTGTGTATTACATTTTTAAAAAGCGGAAATACTTAGAAGGTGCCACGTTGGTTCTTGGAATGCTGATCGGTGCATTTATGCTGTTCAAATTTTTTCCAAAAACAGTTCAACGGTTTAAAGAACTGACCATGTTTAACTATAAGTATGAAAGCAAAGCGGCAGAAAGCCATTACGATATGAAACTGGAGAAAGAGCAGTGGAATGGCGCTAATACCCGGCTTGCATTATGGAGTTGCGGGTGGGAGGTAGCAAAACACAACTTGTTTAAAGGAGTGGGTATTGGCGACAGGGTGCTTGCCGTAAATGAAGTGTATAAAGAGAGAAATTTTTCAATGGCTATTGAAACGAAGAAGAATGCACATAACAGTTACCTCGATGCGCTGCTCACGTTTGGTATTGCTGGCTTGCTGATGTATGTACTGTCGTTTGTGGTACTGCCTTTTGCCGATGTATTCAAACGTGCAGATATGTTCCATGCTTTTGTGGTAACAGCATTTGTAGTGTCCATGATCTTTGAAGTGTACCTTGGCCGGAGCATTGGCTGTATACTCACCGGGTTTTTCTATTCGTTCATCGCTGCAACAAAAAAATAATACCGGCCGATCATTGATTATCGGCCAGGTATAATTCTATTGCTTTTTCGGTATCGCCGAAGTAAACCATTTCACCGTTTTTCATAAACCCTGCACGGCTGCAGTACTTTTTAATTACATCCATACTGTGACTCACCAGTACAACTGTTTTGCCTTCGATCCATGAGCTTTCAAACACCTTGACTGCTTTTTCCTGGAACTTCATATCACCCACAGCAAAAATTTCATCAAGGAACATAATATCTGCACCGGCATTTACTGCAATGGAAAAACCAAGACGGGCCACCATACCGGAAGAGAAGTATTTGATCTTGGTATCAACAAAATCACGCAATTCAGCAAAGTCGATAATGGTATCGAAGATGGCATCGATCTCCTTGATCTTTAAGCCGAGTACCGATCCTGATACATAAATATTTTCTCTTGCTGTAAGTTCATGGCTCATGCCTACACCCAAGTTCATGAGCATGGTACTGCCGTTAATTTTTACATAGCCGGTATCAGTAGGGTATACACCTGCAAGAAGTTTAACCAGCGTTGATTTACCACAACCATTACGGCCAAGCAATCCTACGCATTCGCCTTTGTTTATTTCAAAGGAGGTCATTTTTAGTGCAGGTACTTTCTTTTTTCTCGGAGGATTAAACAAGTTAAACAAACGATGCTTCACCGTATTGTGACTGTCTTCCGATATCTCAAATGTTTTACTGATATTTTTTGCGCTTAAAGCGGTTACTTTTTCCATGGTAATTTTTTAGAGTTTTTCAGCTGCTTTG
>JAACZX010000539.1 GCA_009996555.1 Chitinophagaceae bacterium
AGTTGGAGGGTTATCCAACGGGTGATAACGTCTGATGAGAACGTTTTGGTTTGCTGCAAATGCCCCTGCTGTCCGGCCTTTGCTGAAACAGCAGCAGGCTCTTTTTGTGAGGTAGTGCTGATTTCTTTTTTGCAGGAAAGGAGAGAAAGGAAGAGCACAAAGGCAAAAACCTTTTGGAGTTTCTTGCTCATAAGTTTAATTTTTAGGATGAAAGATGATTGTCTTCAGCAGGTGTGGGGGAGTAAAACGTAAAGTGTCTTTAGATTAATAAGTAGCAGCGGCCTACACATTTTCGTTTCTGTCATTCGAGGATATGTGAATTTTGCAAAAGAAACAGGTTGCATAACACTAAGGCCAGAAGTACTTTTACGTTCTGAAAGAACACATAAATGTAGATGCAGGCAGGGCTTTAAAAAATACCGATTTATAGGTAGATGCTTTTTCAAAACAATACTCACGCTATTAATTTTCCGCACAGTATGAAATAACAGGTAGCCGTTCCTGTTTTATCTGTTTAAAAATGATGTATGAAACAAGAGCCTTTTGATCTTGAGTTCAACCGGATATTCAGATGGCTGGGAAATGAAACCACCCCCGGTCATTTGGAATTAAAGCTGGATATGTATAAAAAGTTGTGGAATTTTTTACTGATAGGAGACTCCTATTATTTCGTAATCAACCATCATACATTGGAGTTTGAGTTTGTAAGCAACGAGGTAGAACAGGTGATGGGCTATCTGCCAGCTGAATTTGATATTCCTTTTATGAACAGCAAACTTCATCCCGACGATCGTTCCTGGTTTTTAGCAATCGGCAGTGGAATTGTTGATTTTTTTTCGCATTTGCCGGTTGATAAACTAATGAAGTATAAAGTGCGGTATGATATCAGGTTCAAAAAAAAGGACGGGGATTATGCACGCATACTTTACCAGGGCTTATTGCTGGAGCATGATGATGAAGGGAGGTTTCTGCGGACATTGAGTGTACATACTGATATCAGTTATCTTAAACAGGATGGTAAGCCCGTGCTGTCCTTTATTGGACTTGATGGCGAACCATCTTATTTTGATGCAGCTTCCAACAATATTTTCATTGAAGAGAAGGAAGGATTTACAAAACGTGAAAAGCAGGTTCTGAGGTTGTTAATAGAAGGAAGACCAAGCAAAGAGATCAGCACTGTTTTAAAGATCAGCAAGCAAACAGTTGATACGCACCGGAAGAATATGCTGCATAAAAAACACCTGAACAATACAGGTGAATTGATCGGGAAGGCGATACGGTATGGATGGATATAAAAAAGTCTGCAAGCTGACAAATGAAACATTGAAGGAACACTAGTATCTCCAGAATTCACGTTTCCTGAAATTGAGGTAGTGAATGTCCTCTGTATCGGGTGTTTTTTCTTTTGAATCTTTAATGATCCACTCTCCTTTTTTGTTTTTTGTCAATATACCTTTCTTAATAATATCGCCTGTGCTTGTACCCGTAATAGCCTTTGCTAATTCTTTTGTTGCATACACAGTAATGGAATAGCCTTTTACAACAATCTTGCAGGTGCTTAAGCACTTATTGTATTCAATATCGCAATACTTAAAAATATACGTACCAGATTTGATCGGTTGACTGTTACTATGTAAGCCAACGAGTAAAAAAAGCAGAAACAGATATTTCATAAAAGCGAATTATTCTAAAATTGGCCGTAACCATCTTGTTGCTTCTTCGATGCTCATGCCTTTACGTTTGGTATAATCTTCCAACTGATCGTTACTGATTTTACCTACACCGAAATATTTACTTTCCGGATGGGCAAAGTACCAACCGCAAACTGATGATGCGGGATACATCGCCAACGATTCAGTTAAATGAATGCCGGTTGCTTCTTCTCCGCCCAATAAACTGAACAATTTATATTTTTCTGTATGATCAGGACAAGCCGGATAACCCGGAGCCGGACGAATACCCATGTATTGTTCCTTGATGAGGTCTTCGTTACTTAACGTTTCATCTTTTGCATAACCCCAGAATTCTTTGCGTGTACGTTCGTGCAAACATTCAGCAAATGCTTCTGCCAAACGATCGGCCAGGGCCTGCAGTGTGATCTTATTGTAATCATCATGCGCTGCTTCAAAACGCTTGATGTGTTCTTCGATACCTTGTATGGTTACGGAGAAAGCGCCAAGGTAGTCGTTAGCCGATAGTTGTGAGTCGTTAGCCGGTTTAATAAAATCAGCCAAAGAAATGTTTGGTTGTCCTTCTGCTTTCTTGATCTGTTGCCTCAAAAATTCGAGGGTTACCAATCCTCCCCCACTGGGGGAGTTAGAGGGGGCCTGTACTTGCACACTGTCTTTCCCATCACTATTCGCCGGCCAGAAACCAACTGTGCCTTTTGCACTTAACCATTTTTCTGCAATGATCTTATCGAGCAACGCATTGGCATCGTTATACAGCTTGGTTGCTTCTGTACCAACTACTTTATCGGTAAGTATATCGGGGAAGTTGCCGTGCAGTTCCCACGCAATAAAGAAAGGTTTCCAGTCAATATACTTGCGGAGTTCGGCTAAATAATAATCAGCAAATACTTTTGTTCCGGTAAATGTTGGTGCAACAGGTTGGTAGTTGCTCCAGTCGATCTTTGTTTTGTTCGCCTGTGCATCTGCCAGCGAAAGAAATTGCTTGACTACTTTTTTGTTGTTGAAGTCATCACGCAGTTTATCATATTCAGCTTTCAGGTTGCCGAGGAATTCCGGTTTCTGCTCCTGGTTTAATAAGTTGCCTGCTACTGTTACACTACGGCTTGCATCGAGTACATGTATTACACCTTCTTCGTATTGCGGTGCAATTTTTACTGCTGTATGCATACGTGATGTAGTGGCGCCACCAATGAGCAACGGTTGCTTCATGCCCCGGCGTTTCATTTCGTGCGCCACATGTACCATCTCATCAAGTGATGGAGTGATCAATCCACTCAAGCCGATGATATCTACATTTTCTTTTTGTGCGGTATCCAGAATTTTATCGGTCGGCACCATCACACCCATATCAATTACCTCATAACCATTACAGCCCAACACCACGCCCACAATATTTTTTCCAATATCGTGTACATCGCCTTTCACCGTAGCCAGTAAAATTTTTGCAGCACCGGCTGCTTCTTCATTCACTGTACCAGCTGCAAGATGCGCCTGTTTACGATCTTCTTTTTCCTGTTCAATGTAAGGTGTAAGTACAGCCACACTCTTCTTCATTACCCTTGCACTCTTTACTACCTGTGGCAAAAACATTTTACCTGCGCCAAACAGATCGCCCACCACATCCATGCCGGCCATTAATGGTCCTTCAATTACTTCAAGCGGCGCACTGTATTTTAAACGGGCTTCTTCGGTATCTGCTTCAATATAATCGGTAATGCCATTTACCAGCGAATGTTTCAAGCGCTCTTCTACCGATGTGTTTCGCCATGTTTCATCTTTTACTGTTTCTTTTCCTTTCGCTTTCACCGTTTCTGCAAAGGCAATGAGTTTATCGGTTGCTTCGTTGTTATTGTTATTACGGTTGAGAATTACATCTTCACACAGTTCCCGTAACTGCGGTTCAATTTCATCGTACACCACCAACTGACCCGCATTCACAATACCCATGTCCATGCCTGCTTTAATGGCATAGTAAAGAAACACACTGTGCATGGCTTCACGCACATGATCGTTTCCACGGAACGAAAAAGAGAGATTACTTACACCTCCACTGATCTTTGCAAGTGGCATCAGTTGCTTGATCTCTCGTGTGGCTTCAATAAAATCAACACCATAATTATTATGCTCTTCCATACCCGTTGCCAATGCAAAAATGTTCGGGTCGAAAATAATATCCTGCGGATCGAAACCAACCTGCTCTACCAATATTTTATATGCACGGTGACAGATCTCTACTTTACGTTGTTTGGTATCGGCTTGTCCCACTTCATCAAACGCCATTACCACCACCGCTGCACCATACATGTGACAGATGCGTGCCTGTTCAATAAACTTGTCAACTCCTTCTTTCATGGAGATGGAGTTTACAATACATTTACCCTGCACGCATTTTAAACCCGCTTCGATGATCTCGAACTTCGAGGAGTCGATCATCACCGGAATTTTTGCAATGTCCGGTTCGCTTTGCAACAAATTAATAAACGTGGTCATGGCCTGTACACCATCAAGCAGTGCATCATCCATGTTTACATCAATGATCTGTGCACCGTTTTCCACCTGCTGGCGTGCAATGCTCAATGCCTCTTCGTATTTATTTTCTTTGATGAGGCGTGCAAATTTTTTAGAGCCGGTAACGTTGGTACGTTCACCTACGTTAATAAAATTTGTTTCAGGACGAACTACTAAAGGTTCTAACCCTGAAAAGCGGCTGTATGGTTTAATACTGGTCATGTTTTTTTTGAACCACAAAGACGCAAAGGCGCAAAGTGGCACTAAGTTTTATAAGATTAAACGTTTTATTCCATCCTTCATTAAAGGCACATGGAAGTTGAGAAGAAACCCTAATCTTTTCTGAGATAATTTCAGATAGCTTAAGATCTGTGCTTCCCATATTGGATGATAATTTTCCTGTGCTTTAAATTCTACGATAATTAAGTTGTCAACTAAAAGATCTAAACGAAGGCCATCATCAATTTTTAATGTTTGATAAATAATCGGCACTTCTTTTTCTTTTTGAAATGGTATTTCTCTTTGTGTTAATTCATAGTAGAAGCATTTGGCATACACACTTTCAAGTAAGCCGGGTCCAAGCTCCTTATGAATCTTAATCGCTATGTCAACTATTTCTTTTGCAAGAAACTCTTCCTGCTCACTGAGTAACTGATACATAGGCTTTGTGTTACTTAATGTACTTTGTGTCTTAGTGGTTCAACCAATCAAAAACTTGCTTCCACCACAGGCAATTCTCTCGGCTGTATCTTCTTCACATGCTCTGCAATGTGTTTGATATGATCGGGTGTAGTACCACAACATCCGCCCACAATATTTACCCAGCCTTCTTTCGCCCACTCTTCTAAATAATGACCGGTATCAGATGGATTTTCATCGTACTCACCCATTGCATTTGGCAAACCGGCATTGGGATAAGCCGATACATAGCAGGAAGCGATCTGCGACAACTCTTCAATATGCGGACGCATTTCATGTGCACCTAAGGCACAGTTCAACCCAACACTCAATGGTTTTGCATGCATTACCGAAATATAAAACGCTTCGAGCGTTTGTCCGCTGAGTGTACGACCACTTGCATCGGTAATGGTTCCGCTGATCATGATCGGCAGTTCCGGTTTATTGACATCATGGAAATATTTCTTGATAGCGAAGATGGCTCCTTTGGCATTGAGTGTATCGAAAATGGTTTCGATCAGTAATACATCCACACCACCATCAACCAAACCTTTGATCTGTTCGTAATAAGCAGTTACCACTTCATCGAACGTAACAGCACGGTAACCGGGATTATTTACATCGGGCGAAAGTGATAGTGTTTTGTTGAGCGGCCCGATTGCACCGGCAACAAACCTTGGTTTGGTCGGATCTTTCTTTGTATAATCATCAGCTGCTTTTCTTGCTAACCGTGCCCCTTCCACATTCATTTCATAAACATACTCCTGTAATTCAAAATCTGCTTGTGGTATGGATGTAGCGGCAAAGGTGTTTGTTTCAATAATATCCGCACCTGCCTCAAGGTATTCCCGATGAATTCCTTCAACAATACCGGGCTGGGTAAGGTTGAGAATGTCGCTGTTGTTTTTTAAATCGATATGCCAGTCTTTGAATCTTTCGCCACGATAAGTTGCTTCTGTGGGTTTATGTCGCTGGATCATGGTACCCATTGCACCATCAATTATCAGTATTCTTTTCTCCAGTTCTTTTCTGATGTCCATAGTTTATCCTTTTAGCTGCTGAATGTTTTGCATTCCAGGCAGAATGAATAATGTAAGACGGGAATAAAGCAGGGCAAAACAAGTAACATCAGCAAACAGCTGACAACTCTGTATGAACTATAAACGCTTGGGAAAACCGGGTGAGAGTTTTTTATTCACGTTTATTAGTTCTGTTTGGCCGAACAATAAACAAATCCGCCGTAATCAAGTGCAAATGTAAATGAAAAACCTGCACCAACAAGGGGTAGCAATCTTTTGAAGCCCTGACTAATTCCGGGTAAACTGGAGCTGTCCGTCCTGCGATGGGCTATCGTCTTTAAGTTTGATGCTGTTGGTTGTTAGTTCTGTTTTGAGCCAGTTGCCATTCAGGTCGCT
>JAACZX010000540.1 GCA_009996555.1 Chitinophagaceae bacterium
AAAGACCCTAAGTATTCGACGCATTGTAATTGATCCTTCAAATTCAAATATTGTTTATGTGGCAGCGATGGGGAGCCCCTTTTCTTCGCATCCAGAAAGAGGATTGTATAAAACTATTAATGGAGGCAAGACATGGAAGTTATTACTTCATACTAACGATAGCTCAGGTTGTGCTGATCTGGTAATAAACCCTAAAAACCCCGCTGAGCTTTATGCTTCTATCTATCAGTTTAAACGTACTCCCTGGAATTTCAAAAGCGGCGGCGAAGGAAGTGGTTTGTATAAAACAGTTGATGGGGGAAAGAAATGGCAACGGCTTGATACTTCTGTTGGATTGCCGTCGGGAAATTTAGGTAAGATAGGCTTAGCAATGTCAAATAAAAATCCTAAGACAGTTTATGCATTGGTAGAAGCAACGCACTCCGGGCTTTTTAAAACTAATGATGGTGGGAAGCATTGGCAACTAGTAAATCAAAGCCATGAAATTGTTCGTCGTCGTCCTTTCTATTTCCAAGATATTGTTTGTGATCCCAATGATGATAATATTCTGTGGTCGTTAACTGAAGAACTACAAAAGAGTGTAGATGGAGGTAAAAAATTTAAAATCTCGCCGACCTTTCATTTAGATAATCATGTTCTTTGGATATCTCCAGCTGATCCTTCATTTCTTATGTTGGGTAATGATGGAGGTTTTGGCATCAGTAGAAATAATGGTTTAGAATGGAATAAAGCATATCAGCTTGCCCTTGGACAAATTTATCATGTAAATACAGATAATCATTCACCTTATCATGTAATGGGTGGTAGCCAAGATGAGGGGACGTGGTTTGGAGAAGCATACAACTCGGCCCCCTTTTCACTATATAACAGTCAATGGAAACAGGTTAATGGAGGGGATGGATTTGATGTAATTCCTGATAAAAGTTCTATTGGCTGGACTATTAATCTAACACAAGTTGGTGATTTAAGAAGAACAAGTACACTTTATCATATCGAAAAAGTTATGATAGATGGTAGCCGAATAAGAGAAACTACTTCATTAAGAAATAATTGGAACACTCCAATTGCGAAAGATCCCTTTAATGAACAATATTATTATTACGGTACTCAATTTTTACATTATGGTCGTATCACTGATAGAGTGTTAAGCAAAATATCACCGGATCTTACCACAAATGACAGCTTAAAATATTTCGCTCCGAATAATGGAGGATTAACGCCTGAAAATACAGGTGCAGAGAATTATTCCACCTTATTGAGCATTGAACCATCAAGAATTAGAAAAGGATTAATATGGATTGGTACCGACGATGGAAATGTTCAGATGACAATGGATGGAGGAAAAAAATGGACCAATTTAAGAGATCGTCTTCCGGGATTACCCGTGGGTTGTCGCATACCGCAAATCAGAGCTTCTGTTCATTCGGCAGATGAGGCTTTTGTAGTTGCTAACAATTACATGCTTGGTGATACAGCTGCGTACATATACCGAACTAGGGATATGGGAAGAAATTGGGAAAGAGTCGTGAATAGCGAAAAAGTGAAGGGTCATGTATTATGTGTATTGCAAGATCCTGTTCAAGCAAATTTACTTTTTGTCGGCACATCCAAAGGCTTATTTGTGAGCATTGATGATGGACAAAATTTTGAGCATTGGAATACAAATTTCCCATGCGTACAAGTTACTGATATGGTCATACAGGAAAGAGAAAATGATTTGGTGCTAGCCACTTTTGGACGTTCTTTCTGGATATTTGACAATATAACACCACTTCGACAGTTAGCGAAAGATCCTTCGTTTAAAATCAGCAAGCTATTTGTATTTGAGTTGCCTGTAATGGATACTTTTTCAATATGGAGATTTCCAAAAGCAACTATTCGGACGAGCCCATTAAGTCCCAAACCAGTAACTGTTGAAAACAGACCTAAGGGCTTTGAAATTTCTTTTTATATCAATCCAAACAAAATTTCAAGCGATAGCGTTACATTTTATTTAACAGGCACTGATGATCTACTATTTAAAAGAGGGGTTACAAAATTTGTAAAATCTGGATTTAATCGATTGTATTTGACGTTGCCGATACCCAAGTTTCCTGAAATAAAATATAATCTCAGAATTAAAACTGCAGATGCTGAAGAAGAGATACCGATACGGATGGATGCTTCCTTGTTTCTAAACTAAAGAAATAAAACTATAATGGATTATTTTTCTAACATAGTTAAAATAAATAATAAATGAAAACTATTTCAGTTGCGTTGAGTTTTTTGTTTTTAACAGTAACAGTGAATGGATTTACACAAACATTATTTACAGGACATTGGAAAGTAAAGGAAAAAAATCATGTGGGTGGTCCTGAGTATAGCAATGCTCTTCAAGAGGAAATGATGATTGATATTGTCAAAGATTCGTTGATTGTAAGTTCGATATCAACAGGTGGAAATGGGGAAAATATTAGGAGCCGAATAAGTTATTCTTTGAATGGAAGCCAATCGGTGAATACCAGTGTTACAAGCAAACGAAAACATGTGCGATCATGCTTAATGTCGGCAGACAAAAGCATGATAACATTGACTACAATATTTTACATGCCAGGCAATGAAAATGAGGTTGATTTTACCAGGGTGGAAATATGGAAAATGGAAAAAGGACAATTGCTGATCAATAAAAAATCCATAGAAACAAACAACGATACATGGGAAGTGAAAGGAGTGTTTGAAAGGTTGTAGATCCAAGGTCTAAGTTAAGAGTGTGACATGGTGCGACTTTCTCAGGACAAACTGCAGCAAGTCAAGAATCGTGCGTGGGAATGGTAGAGCGAATCGAAAAAAGTTTCATAAGTAAAGAAGGGGTTAAAAAAGCAATGGAGAAATCCAAATGGGTTTGGTATGCTTTGCATTAAATGAAAACTTTAGGGATAATTAATTTATGAATATTAAAGAATAGTTTAAACATGAAAAGAAGATTGTTTGTTTTATTTCTATTGCCAATTTTCGTAACTGCGCAATACAGAGTTGAATTGACTAAAGTAAGATACCCTGTTCAATCCACTATGTGGGGATTGTTTTATGAAGACATCAACCGAAGCGGTGATGGAGGTTTGTATGGTGACATAATGAAAAACCGGAGCTTTGATTTTCCCGAAGCTTTTATGGGATGGATTACTGTACCATCAAGAAGTTCGTATGCAAAGAATGAGATTTTTCAAATCATAAAAAGCGGCAATGAAAATAACCCTAAATATCTCCAGGTTACAAAAAACAGTAAAGAGCCTGTATTGTTGGCAAACGAAGGATTCGGAGGTGTTGCTGTTGGCAACAATCAGTCCTATGAACTAATAGTCGTGTACAGGCAGAGAAAAGAAGGGCTAATTCTTAAAGCTGAAATTAACAATTCAAAAAATGTTGCCGTTGGTTTGGCAGATATCTTTTTAGATAAAAGCACAGAATGGAAAACATATAGAGCTGTTATCAATACAACTGATAGTGCTAATAATGGAAAGTTACTTTTTAAATTTGATGGAATCGGACAGATAGATATTGACCGGGTGTCGTTATTCCCCTTAAATACCTGGCAGAATCGAAAAGAGGGGTTAAGAAATGATCTTGTACAAAAAATAGCTGCAATCAAACCTGGATTTATGCGGTTCCCCGGCGGCTGTATAGTAGAAGGAGATAATATTAATACACGTTATCAATGGAAGCATACAATTGGTCCTATAAGTGAAAGAAAACTAAATAGCAATCAATGGAGCAGTGGTGGCGCTTCGGGCAGAAAGATGCCTGATTATTTTCAAAGCTATGGTTTGGGCTTTTATGAATACTTCCTGTTATGCAAGGATATGGGTGCAGAGCCAATGCCTATTATAAATGCAGGCCTTAGTTGTCAATTTGGAGCTGGTGAAGTGGTTGGAAACTCCAGTATGGATGAATACATACAGGATGCATTAGACCTGATTGAGTTTGCTAATGGAAACACTAACACATTATGGGGTGCGAAACGACTGGCATTAGGGCATGCAGAACCTTTTAATCTTAAAATGCTTGGAATTGGCAACGAGAACTGGGGCCCGCAATATGTAGAACGCCTTGAGATGTTTACCAAAGCTATAAAAGCAAAATACCCAACATTACAATTGATCACAAGCACGGGTTATTCACCGAACCCACAGTTTCGTTATATGGATTCGGTTCTAAGGAAAATGAACGTAGACATCATTGATGAACATTATTACCAGACCCCAAACTGGTTTTTAATGAATGCTGGAAAATATGATCATTATGACCGCAAAGGGCCTAAAATATTTTTGGGAGAATACGCTTGTCATAGTGTGAGGATAGGAAATACAGGTAATAAGAATACCCAGTTATGCGCACTGGCAGAAGCGGCATTTATGACAGGGCTTGAACGTAATGCTGATATTGTAATTATGGCGGCATATGCTCCACTTTTTGCACACATCAATGACTGGCAATGGACACCTAATTTGATTTGGTTTGATAACAGGAATAGCTATGCAACTCCGAGTTATTATGTGCAGCAGTTATTTAGTTTGAATAAGGGGACTGATGTGGTGCCGCTGGTCCACGGTCCACAGACCACAGACGACGGTAAAACAATCTCCGGACAGGATAGTGTGTGGGCGAGTGCAGTGATTGATAAGAAAACAAACGAGCTTATAATCAAGCTGGTGAATCCTTCTGGTACAGTTAAAAATAAATCAATTGAAATTCCTGACTTGAAAAGTAAAGTGATCAATGGAACTGTTACTGTTTTAAAAGGAAATTCAGGTGATGTGAATAGCCTGGAAAAAGAAGTTGTTGTTCCGGTTACTACTTCAATTTCGGTTAAAGGAAAGAAATTGAATGTAGTGCTGGATGCTTATAGTTTTAGTGTGGTGAGGGTGAAGATGTAACGTGAATGGTGAGTGGGAAAAGGTTAATGGTTCATAGTTCATAGTTCATGGGTAATAGTTATTAGCGAAGCAGATAGTGATGCCTGAATAGTAATTGAAGCAGATGGACTACTTCATAGAGAAGAAATTATAAATGCAGCACGTAGTGTTTAGTTGCAGCCAAACAAGTGAAATGTGAGTGGCGAATCGTGCAATGGAAAAGCAAAAAAAAATCAGATACAGTTTAGGTATAGCAAGATCAGATGCATGTTAGTATGTATATTGGTCGCAATCGAAGCAAGTGTAACGGAGAATGTATTTACATTTTCTTCTGCACTTTATTAACCCAATACGAAAAACATACCTGCTACAATATTTTCAGTAAAGGCAATAGTTAAAAAGAACAGTTGTTCGTGATATAGTGAGAGGGTGAAAGCTGGATACTTTCAAAGTATGAGAATAATAAAAGCGCCTCTTTCTTATTTAATGAAAAGAATACTTGCATTACTTAACTGTCTGCTCATTACGGGCATTCTTGTTGCTCAAAACCCTGTACGTTGGGAATTTCAGTCTAAAAAAATATCTGATAAGCAATATGAGATAAGTGTGGCAGCGATGATACAACCGGGTTGGCATATTTACTCACAATATACTCCTGAAGGAGGACCAGTACCTACGCAACTGAGCTTTAATAATCATCCTATGATCATCTTAAACGGTTCGGTAAAGGAAGCCGGAAATCTCCAGGAAAAATTTGAAGAAGTGTTTGATCTAAAAGTTAAGTATTACAGCGGTACTGTTGTTTTCAAACAACTTGTTACACTAAAGAAAAAAGTGAAAACAAAAATTACAGGTGCGGTGACATTTATGGTTTGTAACGACAGCCAGTGCCTTCCACCCAAAAAAGAATCCTTCTCAATTTCCCTTTAATTGTTTTAAGAAGAAATGCGTTTCCTCATCACATTTTTGTTTTGCTGTACAACTGTATTTGCTTACTGCCAGCAGACTGCAGTGAAATGGAATGCTGAATTGCATAAGACCGGTGACGGTATTTACGATGTACGCATTACAGGTGACTTACAGAAGGCCTGGTATATCTATTCAACCGAAATGAAGGTTGAAGGGTTGGAAGCTACCCAACTTATGTTTAATGATCAACAAGTGCGTACCAACAGTTCTCTGCAGACCACAGGAGAATCGATTGATATTTTTGATTCGATTTTTTCTGTTCAGACCAGAGTATATCGAACGAAAATTTTGTTGGGCCAATCAATTCAATTAATAGATAGTTTAAGCAATTACATTACTGTTACTGTCAAAGCAAATGCAGGAAACCAGGCTGAGTTCTTACCGATTGAAGAAA
>JAACZX010000541.1 GCA_009996555.1 Chitinophagaceae bacterium
TAACCATCCGTGACGTAACAAAGAGTGTAAAATTTGCTGTACGATTTGGCGGTATTGCAACCAGCACACGTGGCGATAAAGCCGGGTTTAAAGCAACAACCACCATCAACCGTTTTGATTACAACCTGAAATGGGACCGTGCAACAGAAGCAGGCGGACTGGTTGTAGGAAAAGATGTTGATATTACCGTTTTACTTGAAATGAATAAAGCGAAATAATAATCAGGTATACCAGGATAAAACAAAAGACCTCCGCATCTGTGGAGGTCTTTTGTTTTATTTCTTACGAAAGAACCTTTTTTACAGTACGAGTACACCGGCAGCTACAAACTGAACTTCTTTCTTTGCTTCTTTGATCTTTTTCACTTCTTCTTTGCTTTTGCCTGCATCTTCAGCATAATGTTTCTGCTGCTTCACGCTTACTTCTTTTACTTTGGCTTCACCTTCCAGTACAACAGTTTGGCCAACCAGGTTTTTTGGCATAAAGAACGCATAGTCTTTAAATTTCACCATAATGGTTTCGCCATTTCCTTTATCCACTTTCATCCAGCAGCCTTTTTCCTGGCACACTTCGGTTACTTTACCGGTGATCTTTCCAGCGAATTTACCGGCACTTTGCACTTGTTCTTCCATGTTTGCAATAGTAGCCACATCTTTGTTTTCGGTTCCTGCACCATAGGTTACACCTTTCTCTGCAGGTTTAGGATTGTTTTGGGCCATAGCAGCAACGCTTATAAAAGCAGCCATCAAAACAAAAGACAGTTTTTTCATGCTTTATTATTTTAGAACAGTAAAGTTAACAAGCTTGCTGATGGTAACAAATTCCGGTTGTTAAAAATCCACGAACGGACAAAATCAATACGCAGTGATTCATGAAAATAATCTGTTGGTTAAACCGTTTAGTTCTGAATTGGTCTACCCAATGTAAAATACAGCCCAACCAATACTATATGAAGCCTCATTCGTTTTTCTTTCTGTTATGTATTCTTTTTGCTTCTTTATTTTCCTGCAGGAAAAACAAAGCCTCCGCTAAAAACTACCGTTATACCGAAACAATTATGGTAGATGGATTGAGCAGGAAATTTGTATTGAATTTGCCGCCCGCTTACTATGATGCTGCCGGTTTTTCGCTGGTGATTGCCATGCATGGCGGTGGGGGAAGTGCCAGCCAGTTTGAAAGCACATCAAAACTGACAGAAAAAGCCAATGCGGCTGGTTTTGTTGTTGTTTATCCCGAAGGAACAGGTGTGATCAATACCTGGAATGCCGGTACCTGCTGCGGATCGGCAGTAACTAATACTATCAATGATGTAAAATTCATCAGCATGCTCATTGATAAACTGGTTGCGTCGTATAAGATCAATCCCAAGAAAGTATATGCAACGGGGCATTCCAACGGCGGTATGATGAGTTACCGGCTGGCGTGTGAACTGTCGGGTAAAATTGCAGCGATAGCAGCAAACGGCAGTACCATGGTTGTTACACAGTCCTGCAATCCGTCGAGAGCAGTTCCGGTGCTGCACATGCATTCCAAACTTGACCAGCATGTTGTGTACACCGGTGGTTATGGCAATGGGGTGAGCGGTGTTTATTGTCCGCCGCTTGATTCGGTTTTGAACGTATGGTCGCTGAAAAATAATTGTGCTGCTACTAAACAAACAATTTTCAGCAACAGTAATTACACATTAACCCGCTGGCTCAACTGCAACAGCAACGTTACAATCGATTATTATTTAACGAACGATGGTGGCCATGGCTGGCCCGGTGGATTGCCCGGCGGGCCTAACTCCGATATTCCCTCCGCTTCCATCAATGCCAACGACCTGCTGTGGAGCTTTTTTCAGCAACATCAGCTGCCATAATAAATCTTGAAGTCAAACAATTTTGCTAAAAAAGTTGGTTTCTAAAATAATTAGTTTTAGTATTGCTAAATAAATTAGTGTGTACAAACAAAACAAACCCGTTATGGAAGAGACTTTAATTTTGGAGAAACCAAAAAAGGAAAAAATGAGTAAAGAGAGCAACCTCAATAACGAAAAGCTCAAGGCGTTAAAGCTCACCATCGACAAGATTGATAAGGACTTTGGCAAGGGCAGTGTAATGATGATGAATGAAAAAGGTGTGCATGAGATCGAAGCTGTTTCAACCGGTTCTATCGGTTTGGATACAGCATTAGGCATTGGCGGTATTCCAAGAGGCCGTATTGTAGAGATCTATGGCCCTGAAAGTTCGGGTAAAACAACCATTGCCACACATATTATTGCCGAAGCACAAAAGAAAGGCGGCATTTGCGCCATTATAGATGCGGAACATGCTTTTGACAGTGTGTATGCACAGAAGCTGGGAGTTGATGTAGATAACCTGCTGATCTCTCAGCCTGATTATGGCGAACAGGCGTTGGAAATTGCTGATCGTTTGATTCTTTCCGGTGCATTGGATGTAGTAGTGATCGATTCTGTGGCAGCACTTGTACCAAAAGGTGAACTGGAAGGTGAAATGGGCGATAGCAAAATGGGTTTACAGGCCCGTTTGATGAGCCAGGCTTTGCGTAAACTCACCGCTACCATTTCAAAAACAAATACCATCTGCATCTTCATTAATCAGCTGCGTGAGAAAATTGGTGTAATGTTCGGTAACCCCGAAACAACTACCGGTGGTAACGCCTTGAAGTTCTATGCATCGGTTCGTTTGGATATCCGCCGTATGAGCCAGATCAAAGATGGTGATGAAGCAATTGGTAACCGTGTAAAAGTGAAAGTGGTAAAGAACAAAGTTGCTCCTCCGTTCAAAGCTGCTGAGTTCGACATCATTTTTGGTGAAGGTGTAAGCAAAACCGGTGAAATTATTGATATGGGTGTTGACCTTGCTATTATTCAGAAAAGCGGTAGCTGGTACAGTTATAATGGCGATAAACTGGGACAAGGTCGTGATGCAGTAAAACAACTCATCATTGATAATCCTGAAATGTCGGCTGAGATTGAAGCAAAAATTCGTGAAAAGATAAAAGAAATTCAAAGCGGAGCTGCAGCTTCGTAAACTTCGGGTTTGTTTGTAAGTACAGCCTTTCGTTAGCAGCAATGCGAAACGGAAGGCTTTTTATTTTATACCATCTACCCCTGATAAAATGAATTGAGCAATAAACTACTTTCGTAACGACAGCAATGAAAAAAACCTGTCATTTACATTTAAACAACAACACATGAATAAGCTGCTTTCGCTGATCCTTGTTTCTGCAATGAGTTTTCTGCTGATGGGATGCCCCTATGAAACAGAAGTACCTATTGATCAGCCATCGGTAAAATTTCCATCCAATCTGTTGGGTAAATGGGAACCCAAAAGCTCAAGCGATGAATTACTGACCATCAGCAAAAAAACAGAATATGTTGTTACCATCAGCAAATCGAAAAAGAAGCCTGAAGCCAATGATAAAGCGGAACTATACGAAGCCTATTTATCAGAGATTGATGGTGTAAAATTTTTGAACATCACAGAAAAAAATGAATACAGCTCCGGTTCAAAATTTTACCTGTACAAACTGGAAGTATCTGCAAGTGCTTCACGTTTAACGTTAAGCCCTGTAACCGAAAATATTGATGAGAAATTCAGCACTTCCGCAGAGTTGAAAGCCTTTATTCAAAAAAATATGCAGCATTCTTTCTTTTATGAAAAAGATGATGAAGTGTACCTGCGGCTTGACTAATAGGAAGAGGCATGCAGGCTTGTTACATACAAGGCAGCACACAAAGATTGCACTGTTGATGATTGCATAAACATCTTTTTTATTGAACAGTAAGCTTTCCTATCGATCCATTTTCAGTTTTTACCAGCTCAAATACTTTCTGTGGCTGCAAACCTTGCTCTGCCTGGTGTGACACATATAAAACTGCTGTGGTGGTTTCGGCGGCAAGTTTATTAATAAGGCGAATGACCCTGGCAGTGTTATGATCGTCGAGACCCATCAGCGGTTCATCGAGTACTAAAAGAGGCGGATGTTTTACCATTGCTCTTACCACCAATGCCAGCCTTTGCTCACCTTGTGTAAGTTTTGAAAACGGCAGATGGGCTTTGTGTTGCAGCTGCAGCATTTGCACCCACTCATAAGCACAACGTAACTGCATATCGCTGGGAATACTGTATAAACCTATCTGATCAGTAAAACCCGATACGATCATTTGTAATAATGTATGTCTTGTTGCAAACAGATCTGTCATTGCCGGAGTGAGATACCCGATCTTGCTTTTTATATCCCATACACTTTCGCCAGTACCTTTCTTTCTGCCAAAAATGTATAATTGCTGTCCGTATCCTTTTACATTATCACCAGTGATCATTGTAAGCAATGTTGTTTTGCCTGAACCGTTTGGTCCTTTCAGTTGCCAGAACTCGCCGGCATTGATCGTCCAGTTGATTTGTTGCAATACTTGTCTGCCATCATAGCTTACGTTTACATCGGTAAAACGAACAAGTTCAGGAGAGGTGAGTGAATATACATGCAGAGGAGCCGGAACAGGCAGTTCATCTACCGTCACTTCATTGTTGTTTTGCTGCTGCAAAGGAATTAATTCGCCACTTGTATCGGCAGTAAGTTTTCGCTCAATAAAGTCAAGAATATCACGCTGCCGGTGTGTAAGCTGAATAATATCAGTGTGCGTTGCAGCAATGCGGAGTTCTTCTTTAAATGTTGCCTGTGCAGCAATATCAAGATTATCAAACACATTATCCAGTATCAGCAATCCCGGCTTTTGTAACAACAGGTGATGCAGCAATATTTTTTTCTGTTCGCCACTTGACATTGAGCGTAACGATTGTGTACGTGTCGCTTCAATACCGCTATAGCCGTGGATATCTTCTTCTAATAAATATTCCTGAACAGTGTAGGATGAAAACAGCAAAGCATTGCTGTTATTGAATACAGAAAAAACTCCTTTAGCCTTTTTATCCAGCAGTTGCTGGATAAAAAACTGCTTGTTAAATGTGTTGGAAAGAAAAATAGCAAAATGCTGCATACTGCGAAGATAAGCAGCGAACAAAACTTTATACTGTTGAAGGAACTGTTATATAGTTTATCAAAGTTTAACCGGCTTTACAGTGTAGCCCTGTTTGCGCAACAATGCAATTACGCCAATATCGCCACCTAAGTGAGCTGCACCCACAGCAAAGAAGCAGGATGATTTTTCCATGTTCTTTTTCATAACAGGAATCCAGTTACTGTTACGTTTAACCAGTAACTCGTATTCGGCATTCATTATTTCAGGCGATTGATTGGTCATGTTGTAGATAGAATCAATGTCCTGTGTTTTATATAGTGCTACTAAGTTTTTAAAATCTTCTACGCTTTTATCAAAATTCTGTACAAGATTTTTGAGATTGGCAATTTCAATACTGTCGGGTATGGCATCAAAAACGGCTACCTGGTCTTCAATTGTCTCAAGTCCCTTCACATCTTTTTTCTGCTGGGCAGCCATGGTCATAAACACCTGCTCATAAGATTCTTTTGATGGACAGCTAAGCGATTTTTCAGTAAGCATGCTCATGAGCATTAACGGCTTAAACGAGTTGAAGAGTAATGCAGATGTGCCGGTAATTTTTTTGTATTGCTCATCAAATGTTTTGAAGGCAGTATCGCCAAACATTTTTTTTATTGATTGCCCTTTGGGCAGCTGCATCAGTGTCATCATCTTCAGCATCATGGATGGATCATCCATATCCATCTCAAGAAAAATCTGCTCTGCAGCTGAAAATTTTTCACGGATAATATCAGGGAAAAAGAAATCTTCTTTACAAATGATATGAACAGTACCAAAAACATAGGAAGGTTGCTTAAGTCCTCCGCCGGTAACTTCCCAAAGCAAACTGCTTTCTTTTTTTGTTTGCGCTATACCTGCAGAAAGGAATAGGAGGGCAATTACAAATGCTGTGAGTGTCTTTTTCATCGTTGTAAAATTAGCTTTCTTCTTCGTTCATTTCGTTAACGATCTGTTTCAGTTTATCGGCATGCTGCCCGTATAGTTTTCGAACATACCATTTATTAGCATAGTAAACTGGAATGGTAAGAACAGCTGATATCAAAAACAGCACAGCAAAAAACGGCCAGAACGACATGTGATTTGGATTGGCCTGCATTTTAGGATCGAACAGGAAAATAATAATGCCAGCCGTTAGCATAATGAAAGGAAAAAGCAACGTGCCAACAATAAGATATAGCCGGATATATTTTTGCAGCGTGCGTACTTGCAACTGCAGGTTTGATTTTA
>JAACZX010000542.1 GCA_009996555.1 Chitinophagaceae bacterium
TGTTTACCCATGTATTAAGATCCATATTGTTGATCTTAATATCAGCTGTAAAGGCACTTGTATTTGTGATCATAATCTGCTGATTACCGTTCACAAATGTTACCATGCAACAGCTGTCGGGCATTGCCACGGTGTTTTCGCCAGCTTGTTTTGTTGTGTCGTCTTGTGTGAAAGACATGGTAGCAAAGGCAATAACTGCGAAGATTGTTGAAGCGGCAATACGCATCATTCTTCTACCTAAGCTTTTGTTCTGTTTAAGTGTTCCGTTAGTTTCGGATGTCACTGTTAATGTTGTTGTCATCTTTCTTTTGATGTTTAAGGTTTTTTATTTTTTGCCCTTTGGGCTGGTTTTCTTTCAATTGTATAACAAAGATACTATTTAAAACTGGTACTTTGCAATACATAATACCTTGTTTGGCTTATTAAGCTGATGAATGGTCATTTTTTTGTGATGACCGGCCATCAAGGCAATTTGTTTTGGTTTTTGCTTTCGTTTCTTTGTTTTGGTACCTGTCAATGTGCAGTTTAACAGGGATGTTTTTCGAAGTAAACTGTCAAAGGCGGTGTTTCTATATTAACCGGAGCTTTGGGTACCTTTTGTTTGACGGTGCAAATTTACAACAGGCGAAACGATCTTCCAACTAAATTTTCAAAAAATTTTGAAAATTATAAACTTATTGACAGTTTCGTGTTTTCTATTAGCATTTTTCATTTGGTTATGATGTTGTTTGCTGTTTTTTTAACGATTTAAGCAAGAGCTTTAAAAGTCTGCAAACAAATGAACGATAAGGTTTATGTTGTTATCAAAGAACTTGTACAGATGTGACGGGAAACGTTGTGTTTTGTTACATCAGCAGCACAAAATTCTTATGTTTTTGTTGTGCAAAGGAGTGAATTGAGGATGGATGGCACGAAGGAAATGTTAACAGAAAACAGCTCCTTATGAACTGTAGAATTTGCAGGATGAAAGGCAGGAATGACCGGTTAAAGCGGTATACCCTAAATATGTGATGCGGGACGAACGGTTTTACGCTTAAGCATTTTGCTTGCTCTGGAGGCCAATACGGCTTGCAAGCCAGCTGTTTTTAACCGGAATGATCCAGTTTTCAACCAGTTCTGTTTTAGTTTGAACCAGGTTATTAAAATAAGGGGTATCGGCTTGAATAAATCCATTTTCTACGGCGTACTGCAATTGGCTCAATGGCAGGAGCTGTACTTTCTGATCCCGTACAAAAGCAAGGTTCTGCCGGTCAAACATTGATACATTATATAACTGTTCAATTTCTTTGATCAGGCGAACACTGCTATCGGTACTACAGCCACTTACCCCTGTGGCTTGTTCATCGGCCATAAGAATAATGAACTGTCCAAAAAACAACGTACCAAACCCTTTAACAGGTGAGCCATGGCTTTTCCAGTTGGCCACAAAATGATTCAACAGGTCCTCGATCTGCAACGCTTCGCCCATGCTGAACATACGGCTGCTCTGGTAAATCCATACACGTGAATCGGGTGCAAAATCGGCGGGGAGGAGATGTTGATACGCTAAATTCATACTGTAAAGGTAATGCGAGAATCTTTATGACTTGTTTTGCGAACGTTTCTTCCGTAACCGTCGAAGATTACGGATGGCCTCAAAGACTGAAAATGCGACACTTATAATAATAACGATCAGAATATAATTGCCCAATTCACTCAACAGGCTTCCCTGGATTGAATTGCCGGTTATTTTCAAAAGCAACCATACAATGCCTGCAAGCACAGCTGTGATAACCAGGAAGATCAGTGCAATGAAAAAGGCAAACGAAATGTAAAAGAGAATAGCCTGCGTGGTATTTTTAAATTCCTCGGGTTCTTTTTCCTCTTCTTCTTTTGACCACGTTTTTTGGTGAATAAGCCCGAAAATAGCCCCCATGAGCAACGAAACAGGTAAATGAGTCTTGATTAATACAAAGAAATGTTGCGACTGCTCATTTTTATCCATCGCAATACGGATAACGAGAAAAAGCAAACCGCTGAGGGCGGTTCGTTGCAGAAAATTCTTCCAGTTAAAGTGTTGCAGTTGTAATTTCATAAGTCTGCACTTAGCAAAAGTTCTATTGTAAACTGGCAGCAACCAGCTCAGCCACATCCAATACCTGAACCGATTCTTCTTTTTCAGCCACTTTTACACCATCAGTAAGCATTGTATTGCAAAAAGGGCAGGCCGAAGCAACAACTGCAGCACCTGTTGCCACAGCTTCGTTTGTGCGATCCCAGTTTACCCTTGTTGTTCCCTTTTCTTCTTCCTTAAACATTTGTGCACCACCCGCACCACAACACATTCCGTTACTGCGGCAGCGTTTCATTTCCACCAATTCAGCATCCAGCGCTTCCAATACTTTGCGTGGTGCTTCATAAATATGATTAGTGCGGCCTAAATAACAACTGTCGTGGTAAGTAATTTTCTTTCCTTTAAAAGAGCCGCCTTCTTTGAGTTTTATTTTCCCTTCATCAATCAATTGTTGCAATAATGTGGTGTGATGAATGACTTCATACGATCCACCCAAAGCAGGATACTCATTTTTAAGTGTGTTGAAACAATGCGGGCAGGCGGTAACAATTTTCTTTATACCATAACCATTCAGCACCTGTATATTATTATAGGCCATCATCTGGAAAAGAAACTCGTTGCCTGAGCGTCTTGCAGGATCGCCTGTACACATTTCTTCTTTACCAAGAATAGCAAATTTTACTCCCGCTTTATCTAATATGGCAGCAAATGCTTTGGTGATCTTTTGTGCACGTTGATCAAAACTACCGGCACAGCCTACCCAAAAAAGCACTTCAGGCGTTTCGTTGTTTGCCATCATTTCGGCCATTGATGGTACATGCATAACAATTCAATTTGTTTCAAAACTAAGTGAAAGCGATGAAATATCAGGCTGCTGTTTGTTCATATATTCTCTTGGGCGGCTATCTTTGAATTTCATGCTGAAGAAATTTTTTGAACGGATAACGAATTGGGAACTGTGGCCTTTTTCTGTCATTTATTTCCCCATCAGTTTTGTTTGGGTATGGTACATGCTACGCAGCAGAGCCGTGTGGTTTTTTACACCATCAAATCCAACAATTGCTTTTGGCGGATTTGAAGGCGAAGGGAAAAAGGAAATGTATGATCAGTTACCTCCGCACACAGTACCACGTACTATGTATGTGATGCATGATTTACCATTTACTGAAGTAAAAGAAAAACTTTCTTCTGCTGGTTTTACATACCCGTTTATTGTAAAACCCGATGTGGGGATGAAAGGAATCTTATTCAGGAAGATCGACACAGAAGAACAGCTGAGAAAATACCATGAGCGTATTCCGGTAGAATATATTATACAGGACCTGGTAGAACTGCCGGTGGAAGTGAGTGTGTTTTATTATCGTTACCCCGCCGAAGCAAAAGGAACAGTGAGTGGATTTATTCATAAAGAACTGTTGCATGTGGTGGGGAATGGTGTTGATACCTTGCAGCAACTGATACATGATCATCCACGTGCTAGGCACCGGATGGAGGAAATGCGGCACAGGCATTCTCACCGTTTCGACAGGGTGATTGAAAAGGATCATGTGTTTTATCTTTCGTATGCCGGCAACCATAACCGTGGTGCGCATTTTACTAATCTGCACACTGAAATTGATGAACAATTGCACAATGTATTTGATGAGCTGAGTCATTATTCAAAACATTTTTATTACGGCCGCTACGATATTAAAACCACCAGCATTGAAGATCTGAAGCAAGGAAAGAATTTTATTATCCTGGAGTACAATGGTTGCGGTGCAGAACCTAATCATATTTACGATTGCAATATGACATTGGGTGAAGCATACAGCGAAATATTAAAGCACTGGAAAGCGTTGTACCGCATCAGCAAATACAATCATGAACATGGTTATCCTTATTGGAGTTTTATAAAGGGCTATCGTTTTTTAAAGCAATCGCAACGGCATTTTAAACTCCTGCAGAAATATGATTAATTTCCGGCGTACAAGTTTAAGTTGTAATTACTGATCAAAAGTTTTTACTGCTGCGAAACTGCATTAGCATTTACCTGCTGTAATTATTGTTCTTTTCAATTCCTTGTGCTGCTGTTTGTATATCAGTCGCACATCAGGCAATTAATGAAAGCAATATTTCCTCCCGCCAACAACAAACTTTCTTATGGTTAATAGTTAACGCAATGCCCGTAGCCGAGTAGTAAAATCCGGAAACAGTTTTACTGCGTATTTTGATCAATGAACCTGGTATGAGATACGGGAATAAAATCAACACTCTGCTTTCTCCAACGTTGTTACTAACGAAAAGGATTTCCACATTTTAATAAGCGGCAGAGTACGTATGGAGAAAATAACTATTTTTAAAAGCAACACATCATTATGCAGTTATACCATGCAATCAGGTCTACCTTTCAGCAACTTATTGTTGTGCTTGAGCAGTTGACCACTGATCAGTATAAAACTCCTTCCGAAAATCTTTCAGGCTCTTCAATAGGGCAACATACACGACACATTATTGAACTGTACCAATGCCTGTTGAACGGGTATTCAACCGGCAAGGTTTGTTATGACGACCGAAAAAGAGATAACCGTATTGAAACTGATCAGCATTTTGCAAAGCAACTGTTACATGATATTTCAGCAACCATTGCCAAAGACAATATTGAATTGCAGCTGGCAGGAACTTATGATGAACAGTCGCAGGAGAAACTTCAGCTCACAACAAATTATTATCGGGAGCTGTTGTATAATCATGAACACGCCATTCATCACATGGCACTAATTCGTGTAGGTTTAAAAGAAATAAGCGCCCAGCCTGTTGCAGAGTATTTTGGAATTGCATCATCAACCATCCGCCACCGTGAACAATGTGCACAGTAACATACATTCCCACCAGTAAAAAATCTTTTTTCATCACTTCAAACAGAGATGAAAGGAAAGTGCGCCTGAAAGCTGAAACTCCCAGGTGGTACAGGTTTGCCAGCGGTCAATTACTGTTTCCAAAAGATGGTAATGCAGGCGGAACATGGATGGCCTTACATGAAAACCGCAATGCAATGGTATTGCTTAACGGAGCATTTGTTAATCATCATTATCATCCTCCATATCGCAAAAGCAGGGGTTTGATTTTTCTGGATGTGTTTGATCATCCACAGCCTGTAACTGCATTCGAGCTCATTAACCTGCATAAGATAGAACCATTTACATTAGTGATCAGGCAGGGAGAACAGTTGTTTGAAACAAGATGGGACGGGCAGGAAAAATCAATAGCAGAATTAGATGCTGGAGCATCCTGCATCTGGTCATCAGTAACGCTGTATGATAAAGACGTTATTGAAAAAAGAAAAAACTGGTTCGAACTTTTTCAGAAAGAGTATAAAGAATCCGGCAGTAAAGAAATACTTCACTTTCACCGATTTGCCGGTGATGGTGATGAACAAAATGATGTATTGATGAACAGGAACAACGAAATGTTTACCGTGAGCATTACACAGTTGCAGCGGCAAAATGAACTCTCATATATGCACTACCACGATCTGCTGAATGGTGAAAACTTTACCCAGGCATTTAATCATTCCATTTCATCGTTGCATGCGTCTGTTTAAGCTGTTTACGCATCATCCTTTTTTTATCCGGCTGTTTCATTGGGAATACTGGAGTTTTACAATCGTTTACGGATGGATCTATCCCTTCTTTGCCCTGCTTTGCGTGAGGGCAGGCGGGAAGTTCTTTTTTACAGCCGCTAATCCAACAATTAAGCATGGTGGGTTTTTAATGGAACCAAAGCAGGAGATCTATCCATTGATACCAAAGGAATATTATCCTGCTTTTTTCTTTGTGCCTGCCGGAACAACTGTTGATGTACTTCATCAGCAAATAGAAAATCATCAATTCAGTTTCCCGTTAATCGCAAAACCAGTTATTGGTATGCAGGGAAAAGCTGTAAAGAAAATTAACAGCCCGGGTGAGCTGAAAGAGTATGCAGATCTTTGTACGGTTGATTATATGATCCAGGAATTATCGCTTCACAAATATGAAGTGGGCGTTTTCTATCATCGTTTTCCAAATGAAACAAATGGTACTGTTACTGGTATTGTTGCAAAAGAACCAATGACAATAGTGGGCGATGGTGAATCATCAATTTACCAGCTTATTATGGAAGTGCCACGATATATTCTGCAGATGGATGCACTGAAGCAGATG
>JAACZX010000146.1 GCA_009996555.1 Chitinophagaceae bacterium
ACCGCAGATGGGTATGTGGTGTTGTGTGGGTACAGGCATGGAAAACCATGGCAAGTACGGCGAGTTGATCTATGCACACAACGCCAACGATCTTTACGTCAACTTTTTTATTCCTTCCACACTTAACTGGAAAGAAAAAGGATTGCAGGTTGAACAACAAACCGCTTTCCCAAATTCCGAAACAACAACATTAAAGATCACAATAAAGAAACCGCAGCAGTTTGCAATTCTGTTCCGTTATCCTTCATGGGTAAAAGAAGGTGCGTTGAAAGCATTTGTAAATAAGAAAGCTGTGCAGGTGAAGCGAAACGAAAATTCGTATGCATCTGTTAAACGTGTTTGGAAAACAGGCGATGTATTGACGATTCAATTGCCCATGGAAATTAAAGCAGAATTTTTGCCCGACAGTTCATCGTGGGTTTCGTTTGTTCGTGGGCCAATTGTATTAGCTGCAGCAACGGATACAACAGGGTTGAAAGGATTGAAAGCAGATGACAGCCGCATGGGTCATGTTGCAAATGGTCCATCATATCCAATTGAAGAAGCGCCAATGATTGTAACAGCGGATAAGAATTCCATCACTTCGTTGCAACCGGTAAAAGGCAAAGCACTTACCTATACCGCCGCTTCATTGGTTTATCCGGCGAAGTATAAAGACTTGCAGCTGGTTCCTTTTTATACGATACACGATAGTCGTTACATGCTGTACTGGCGTTATGCAACACCCGCACAACTGGAAACAATTAAAGAGGAAATACGAAAAAGAGAAGAAGTAAGACTGGCATTAGAAAAGATAACTGTTGACCAGGTGGCACCAGGAGAACAGCAGCCTGAATCGGATCACGCATTCAAAGCTGAGCAAACAGAAGCCGGTGTACATAAAGACCGCCATTGGCGCACAGCAAAAAAATGGTTCAGCTATGAGTTGAAGAATACAGATGCGCTTGCACGAACATTACGCATTACATATTATGGCCAGGACAGAAATCGGTTGTTTGATATTTATGTAAACGATGTATTGCTGCAAACAGTTGAGCTGAATGGTGCAAAAGGCGATCAGTTTTTTGATGTGGATTATACATTACCCGCAGAACTTGTAAAAGAAAAATTACTCACGGTGAAATTTGTGGCAAAAGAAAATTCAATCGCAGGCGGTATATATTATGTACGTTTACTGAAATAAAAAATATTTAAAAGAAGATAGATGAAAAAAGTATTACTGGTTCTATTTCTTGCTGTATCGTTAATTCGTGCATTTGCGCATCCGGCAGACTCGGTTTTTGTAAAAGGCTATACAACCGGCAAGAATGAAAACAAAAACGGATTACACATTGCTTATAGTTTTGATGGCAAGAACTGGATCAGCATCGGCAATGAATTTTCTTTCTTAAGAAGCGACTATGGACGTTGGGGTTCAAGTAAGAAAATGTTCGATCCTGTTTTGGTACAAAACAGTAACAACGAATGGGCTTGTTACTTTTTTACTGAAGCTGAGCATAAAGTAGTGGGTGTGGCTTATACCAGTGATCTGTTGTTATGGAAGCCACAGGACTATTTTTTGTATGATGAAGTAAAGACAAAATTTCCCGCAATCAGTAATGCATTGAGTAATACTGCTGTTGTTCACAAGCAACCATGGAGTTTTGTGCAGGCACTGATCAACCATACCGATCTGCAGGCATACCACAGCATGCAATACGGTGTAACAGCACAAAATTTTGCAGAAAAAAATGCAGGACTGAAACCGGTGAACGTTTCCTTATCCATCAACATGAACAATAAAAAGAAGATCAGCGATAAACTCGTTGGTGTTTTCTTTGAAGACCTGAACTACGCTGCCGATGGCGGCCTGTATGCAGAGCTGATCCAGAACAGAGGTTTTGAATATTCAGCGAAAGACAGAAGAGAATGGAACAGTGCAAGCTTTTGGAAAAGCAGCAACGGAAAGGTACAGATTGAAAGCAGGGAACCTGTTCACACAAATAATCCGCATTATGCAGTGCTGCAAAAAGACGAGCAGTTACTGAATGAAGGTTTCGATGGTATTGCAGTTACAGCAGGAGAGAAGTATGATCTTTCTTTGTTTGCACGTTCAGCAAACAAAGGTAGTTTGACCGTTGTGTTAACAGACAGCAACGGTGCAAAAATTTCAAACGAAATAACCATTGCAGTCAACACATCAAACTGGAAACAATACCAAAGCGTATTCACTGCAAGTGCTTCCGTTAAACATGCACGGCTTTCAATCACTGCAAAAAAACAAGAGACAGCTGTTGATGTTGTTTCGCTCTTTCCGCAAAAAACATTTAAGAACAGGAAAAATGGTTTAAGAGCAGATCTTGCACAAGCCATTGCCGACATCAAACCACGCTTTATGCGTTTCCCCGGTGGTTGTTTGGCGCATGGAAATGGTATTGATAATATTTACCGTTGGAAAAATTCCATCGGCAAACTGGAAGAACGCAAACCCGATTTTAATTTATGGGGCTATCATCAAACCATGGGGCTTGGTTATTATGAGTACTTCCAGTTTTGTGAAGACATCGGCGCAGAACCATTGCCTGTACTTGCAGCAGGTGTTCCCTGTCAGAATTCAAGTCATCACCACACAACAGGTATTGCCGGACAGCAAGGCGGTATACCGCTCAATGAAATGGATGCGTATATACAAGACATTCTCGATTTAATCGAATGGGCGAATGCAGATAAAAAAACTACATGGGGCAAACTGCGTGCAGCAGCAGGACATCCGGCACCATTCAATTTAAAATACATCGGCATTGGTAATGAAGATCTGATATCGGAAGTGTTTAAAGAACGTTTTGCGATGATCTATAAAGCCATCAAAGCAAAATATCCTGCAATAACAATCATTGGAACAGTTGGTCCTTTTTACGAAGGAAGTGATTACAGTTTCGGTTGGGACTTTGCAACCTCAATGGCTGTGCCAATGGTGGATGAACATTATTATGTGCCACCGGCATGGCTGATCAACAACCAGGATTTCTATGATAAATATGATCGCAGGAAATCAAAAGTATATCTCGGTGAATATGCAGCGCATGTAAGAGGCAGGCACAACAATATGGAAACTGCATTGGCGGAAGCCTTGTATTTGTGCAGTGTTGAACGGAACGGCGATGTGGTGGAGATGACTTCTTATGCACCCTTGCTTGCAAAAGAAGGTAACACACAATGGAACCCTGATATGATCTACTTCAATAACAGTGAAATAAAACTTACACCGGGTTATGAAGTGCAGAAGATGTTTGGTACAAATGCAGGAGAAGAATACATCGAAAGCAGTTTTGCGATTGACAATATGAATGCTGAAGTGCAAAAGCGCATTGCAAAGTCGGTTGTGAGGGATGTAACAACAGGAGACCTGATTATAAAACTGGTGAACCTTTTACCTGTTGAAACAACGGTTGATCTTAAAGATGTCAATCTCAGCAATTATCAAGTAGAGAAAACGGTGTTGCAGGGAAATCCTGATGATAAGAATGTAAAACCTGTAACAACAAAAGAGGCAGTGCAAAACAACAAACTGCTGTTACCGAAATATTCTTTTACGGTTTTAAGACTAAAAGCGAAGTAAACGTAATTGTAATGCCAGAATGAAATGACACCTAAAATTTTTGAGCTATCTTATGCCGGGAGCTATGGAAGTTTTATAACGAATAACATGTGCCCCCAATAATATAATGTTACACATGAAAAATCTTTCAATCGCTTTGCTGCTTGCACTTGTGAGCGTACAAACAATTGCACAGGATAAGGATTATCCAGCAATTGTTCCCGGAAAAATAACAACGCCATGGGCAGCAAACGTAAACCCTGCCAACCCTTTGCCCGACTATCCACGACCACACTTGATGCGTGCAGGTAATTGGGTTAACCTCAATGGCAGTTGGGAGTATGCTGTTCTTCCAAAGCAGGAACAATCTGTTCCGGCAACTATGCAGGGAAAAATTCTGGTGCCCTTTGCTGTTGAATCTGCATTATCCGGTGTGGGAAAAACGGTGGGTAAGGATAGTGTGTTATGGTATAAACGTGTTGTTTCGCTTTCTCCCGTAAAAAACAAAAAAACAATTCTGCATTTTGGTGCTGTTGACTGGGAGTGTACTGTATTTGTAAACGGTAAGCAAGCAGGTTCGCACAAAGGTGGTTACGATCCTTTTTCATTTGATATTACGGCTGCGTTAAAGAAAGGCAGCAGGCAGGAAATTGTTGTGCGTGTGTGGGATCCATCGGATGAAGGTCCGCAGCCAAGAGGCAAGCAGGTAACAAAACCACATAGCATCTGGTACACACCTGTAACAGGCATCTGGCAAACAGTGTGGGCCGAAACAGTTGCAGCAACTTACATTACAGAAACCAGGCAAACACCCGATATTGATAAAGCTGTTGTACATGTAAGTGCAAATGTGGAAGCAATGCAACCGGGAGATGTGTTGCTGATTACTGCATGGGATGGCACAACAAAAATTGCGGAGAAAACAGTTGCAGATAACAAGGAAACAACATTGCCTGTTGCAAATGCAAAACTGTGGTCGCCTGCAAATCCTTTTCTTTATACAATTACATATACTGTTTTGCGCAATGGAAAAACAGTTGATGAAGCAAAAAGTTATTTTGCCATGCGCAAAATTTCCATGCAGCCCGATGCGAACGGCATTCAACGCATGCTGCTCAACAATGCATTTCTATTTCATTATGGTCCATTGGACCAGGGATGGTGGCCCGATGGTTTGTACACTGCACCAACAGATGAAGCATTGAAATGGGATATTGTAAAAACAAAAGAAATGGGTTTTAACATGATACGCAAGCATGTGAAAGTAGAACCCGCACGCTGGTATTATCATTGCGATGTATTGGGCATGTTGGTGTGGCAGGATATGCCAAGCGGCGACCTGGGTAACCATTGGGAAAGCCGCCCCGGTATTTATGGCCGTGCAACAGATAAGCAACGCACTGCCGAATCGGAATTGATCTTTCGTACAGAGTGGAATGAAATTATGCACGACTTTCATAATTTTCCCAGCATTGTGCTGTGGGTGCCATTTAATGAAGCATGGGGACAATTCAAAACAAAAGAGATTGTTGAATGGACGATGCAGAAAGATCCATCACGTTTAGTAAACACGGCAAGTGGTGGCAACTTTGAAGATGCGGGACATATTACCGATTTGCACAACTATCCCGAACCATTAATGCCGCATCCCGATCTGTTTGGTAAAACAACGGTATTGGTGCTGGGCGAATTTGGTGGGCTGGGTTTGCCGGTGGAAAATCATACATGGCAGGAAAAAAACAACTGGGGCTATCAAAGCTTTAAAAACAATACCGAATTGTGGAACCGTTATGCTGAGTTTATTAACCGTATTCCTGCGCTTATCAATAAAGGATTATCTGCTGCAGTGTACACACAAACAACCGATGTGGAAGTGGAAACAAACGGTATTATTACCTACGACCGTAAACAAATAAAAATGCCGGTTGATCAATTGTTTCAGCTGCATCAGCAACTGTACAAGGTGCACCCCGTTATGAAATGAGCAAGCAGTGGTTTGTTGTTTGTAGTTTGTTGTTTATAGTTTGTGGTTTATGGTTTATAGTTTATGGTTTGTGGTTAATGGTAAAACAGCGGAGTGTTTATCCCCTCCCGGGAGGGGAGTCAGCATGTTAAACAGCGGAACAATAAAAGGGGTGGGTGAAAAGGAACAAGAATCAAGGAACAAGGAACAAAATCCAAAAAACAAAAACCAAGAACCAAGAACCAAGAACCAAGAACCAAGAACAAAGAACAAAGAACCAAGGAGCAAGAACCAAGGAGCAAGAACCAAGAACCAAGAACCAAGGAGCAAGAACCAAGAACCAAGAACCAAGGAATAAGAACCAAGAACTAAGAACTAAGAACAAAAAACAATAAACAGAAAAGGCCACACATACATGCAGCCTTCTTTTGTTAAACCGTGTACTAAAGGAATATTAAACCACCATACGGCTCACAGGATCGCTGTAGAGCAACTGGTTATTGGCACCCACCGCTGCCACCCGGCAGTAATACACCGTGCCTGGTTGTAAATTACTAAGCACACCCTTTGCTGTAGTGCTGGTAGTGCTCACCCAGCTGGCAGGTGCAAGCGTAGCATCGGTTGTGTACTCATGCAGGTAAGAGTGTGCGCCCTTTACTGCTT
>JAACZX010000147.1 GCA_009996555.1 Chitinophagaceae bacterium
CAAATAATTACTGCGGAATTTCTGGAACCACTGACCATCGGGTAATGGGCGGCCTGTATTTTTATGATTGTAGAACAACGGAACCTGTCCTACATTTTGCGGAAAGGTCATGGTTATTTTTCCTGAAGGATTTACATCACCAAACAATACATCGGCAACTGCATAACCAGCCTCACTGCCACCAAACCAAACATTCAGGATAGCAGGAACATGCTGATGTTCCCATGTTAATGCTAAAGGACGACCGGTAAACAATACCAACACAACCGGCTTCCCTGTTTTTAATAATGCCTTTAATAAATCTTTCTGTGCCTGTGGTATTTCAATATTTGTCCGGCTCGATGCTTCACCGCTCATTTCTGCACTTTCACCAAGCACAGCCAACACAACATCACTTTGGTTAGCAATAGCAACAGCTTCGTTGATCATTTCTTCCGGCGAACGTTTATCCCGCCCCATACTCTTGCCAAACACAGTTGCACGTTCTTCAAACTTCTCATCATAATCGAGGTTGCTGCCTTTTGCATAAAGGAATTTTACTTTATCACCTGCTACTTCCTGCAAGCCTGTTAATACAGCTGTAGCTTTATCAAATTCTGCAGCCACACTCCATGTACCCGGCATATTACGTTTATCATTTGCCAATGGCCCTATCACTGCAACGGTTCCATTCTTCTTCAATGGCAATACATTGTTTTCATTCTTAAGTAAAACAAAACTTTGTGCAGCTGTTGAACGTGCAATTTTGCGATGCTCCATACTAAACACTTCTGTTTTTGCTCTTTCCTCGTTGCAATAGCGATACGGATCATCAAACAAACCAAGTTTATACTTTGCTTCCAGGATTCTTCTGCATGCTGCATCAATCATCTGAATTGTTACTTTGCCTTCTTTCAATGACTGTTTAAGTGTAGATAAAAATCCTTCGCCCACCATATCCATATCAATACCTGCATTCAATGCCCTGCCTGAAACTGTTTGCAGGTTGCCGATACCATGATCGATCATTTCATTAATACCTGTGTAATCAGTAACAAGAAAACCTTTAAAGCCCCATTGCTTACGCAACACATCCGTTAATAACCATTTGTTGGCTGTTGCCGGAATACCGTCAATTTCGTTGAACGATGCCATTACGCTTCCTACTCCTGCATCAACAGCTGCCTGGTATGGATAAAAATATTCATTGTACATACGGTAACGGCTCATATCAGTTGTGTTATAATCACGACCTGCTTCTGCAGCACCATACAATGCAAAATGTTTTACGCAACTCATGATGGTGTTGTTGAGCGAAAGATCTTTTCCCTGGTAACCACGCACCATTGCTTTTGCAATTTGTCCGCCCAGATAAGGATCTTCACCATTACCTTCCGACACACGGCCCCAACGTGGATCACGTGTAAGATCTACCATTGGTGAAAACGTCCAGTTAATACCATCGGCACTTGCTTCAACAGCAGCAATGCGTGCACTTTGTTCAATCAGCTGCATATCCCAACTTGCACTTAAACCTAATGGAATAGGAAACACGGTTTGATAGCCATGTATCACATCCATACCAAAGATGAGTGGAATCTTGAGGCGTGTTTCTTCGACAGCAACTTTTTGTACTGCTTTAATTTTAGCAACAGATTTAATATTGAAAAGCCCGCCTACTTTTCCTTCTTTGATCTTTTTACCTATATCAGAATTTCCTGCCTGGCCTGTAACAATATCGCCAGAGCCGGGCAAATTCAACTGCCCGATCTTTTCATCCAACGTCATCTTCTTCATTAATGCATCAATGAAGGTTTTCATCTTTGCCTCTTTTGTTTGCTGGGCATGCAGCTGCAGCGTAACCAAAACAAACAAACCAATAAGTGATCCTTTTAAAACTTTCATAACCAACATTTATTATTTGAGTAATACTTTTTCCAATTTCGTTTTCCAGATAGCATAGCCCTTTGCATTCATGTGCAGGTTATCGTTCAAAAAAATATCCGGCATCGGTTCTCCAGTTGCAGTAAGCATTGCGTTGTACACATCCACAAATTTTGTGTTTGGCCGTGTTGCAAGATAAGCGTGGATACGTTTGTTGCCTTCCTTATATTTTTCCAGCAAATGCATGCGGCTGGGGCTTGGCTTCATTGACACATAAGCCACCGGAACATTTTTATATTTTGCACGGATGTAGTTGAACAATGTAATAAACCGTTGGGTTACCAACTCCACAGTTACAGTATCGCTTGATGCAAAATCATTTTCACCACAATAGATAACGATTTGCTTTGGCTGGTAAGGAAAAATAACATCGTAACGGTAACGGATCACATCGGCCAGTGTACTGCCGCCAAATGCACGGTTCAATATTTTCCGGTCAGGAAAACAGGTTTGTACATCTTTCCACAAAGTGAAGGAAGAACTGCCGATCAATAATATCTGGTTAGAGGGAGGGAAAGCAATACTATCAGCTGTTTTAAATTTCTGTACTTCGTTCCAAAAAGGAAACGGCTCTTTGTTTTGTGCATTTACTGCAAGAACAATGAACATTGTAATAATGCTGAACGTAATTCTTTTCATCTTCGTCAACTTTATACTGTAATACATAACCTCAACGGTACACTAAGGAAGTCAATTTGTTTTTAACAATCTTTGTCAGTCATTTACAAATGCGGCGAAGAAAATCCCAACGTTGTTAATCCACTTTTCACCTCCGGTGCACTCATAAACAAATTCCATAACAACTTACTGCGGTGATTTTCGATCATTGCAATGACCGGCCCCTGGTCAATTGCAAGAAACGAACTGGCAAACCAAGTTTGTTTCAGCGAAAACGCATCAACAAAACCATATTCTTTAAACAGTTTATCGCCCAGCACGTAGTAAAAAAACTTCAGCGCCTTCATACTTTCCACAGGTGTGTATGGCATTGATGAAAGTGCAGCAGTTGGCGCAATAACACCCACATCGTTATTGGGAGAACTGGCGGTGTAACCATTGGGAATATCACTTGCCGTAAGTCCCCACAACGAATCGCTGTAGCCGTAATGACCATTGGGGTTTGCAACACAATACTGGTAATTGATGCGTGAATGATTTTTTGTCTGCACTTCGTAGTTTGCATACGCATCACTTAACCCGTTTGGATCAATACCCATAAAGGAGTAATGCGAAAAGAATAACGGTCCGCCATAAGCACTTCCCAGCGGCAGTGTAATATTGAAATACTGATTTCCGTTTACAAAACCAGCAGCACCATTTCTTGCCCATCCATTATCATATACAGTTTTGGGAATGCCATGTGTTGATGAAGATGCCGCAAGTACATATGTGATCAAACATTCGTTCCATCCTCTTATAGGCAGATTCATATCCCACGCAAAATTCGGGCTCCAGTGCCAGTACAATACCTGCTCATTATTTTTCCGGAACCAGCTCCACTCTACTGCATTGTACAAAGCTGTAATATCATTCCGCAAATTTGTTTCTGCAGCATCAGCTCCGTTAAAATACTGCCGGGCAGTGAGCAGTCCCATCATCAGCAAAGAAGTTTCTACCAGGTCCGCACCATCATCTTTTGCACTAAAGGCAATCACATTTCCTGAATTTCCATTGAGCCAGTGCGGAAATGCACCATGAAACTTTTGCGCTTTAGTTTTCAGAAAATCAACAATGGTTTGCATACGCTGTAACCCTTGTGCTCTTGTAATAAAACTGCGGTGGATGCCTGTAACAATTGCCATTGCACCAAAACCTGATCCGCCTGATGTAACCAGATCGCCTGATGTATTTCGTTCTCTTGCAAGCCCGCTTACAGGATGAGCAAAATCCCAGAAATACTTAAAGGTTTGCTGTTGCACTTTTGTCAGCAGTTCATCATCCGTAATAGTTGGAAATTTTCTGGAAGAATCAATTTGTGTAATAAAACTTTTATCTACAGAGCCAATGAAGTTGCCACCGGATGCTGATCGTAAACCCGACGATACAACAAACTGATAACGTGCCAGTGCTGTAAGAGGAGCTGACGGTTGTACGATCAATACAGAATCATTGTTTTGAAAACTTGTGCTGATACTTACTTCGCTGCTTGATGCAGTAAGCAGTTTTACAGCAGTGGCAATACTGCTGCGTTGCAAAGGTTGTGAAAACTGCAACCGCAAAACCGGTTGCAGTGGCGCACCATACAGTATACTGTTTGTAAACTCAACTCCGTTTAACCTGATGGATTGCAGCGTAACCGTTTTTGGTTGCTCAACAACAGGAGCTGACTTTTTTTTACAAGCCAGGAAACCTGCGGTAAACAGGACCAATAAGAAAGTAATTGTCCGACTCATGTATCTGTTTACTGCAAAAATCATTCATTTATTTGATAAGATAGGTACTGATTGAATGCGGCAGTGCTTTTGTGTTAGCTGCCTTTCCGTTGATCCAGAGCATAAAATCTGTTGGCTTGCTGCTTTGGTTCATAACCACCACAGCCACGCTGCCATCTGTATTTTGAAATGCAGTCGTTAACAACTGGCTTCTGCTGGCAGATGCACTGATGCGTTTTGCACCGGGTTGAATGAATTTTGAGAAATGACCTATGTAGTAATATGCATTTGTATAGATCAGCTTTCCGGTTCTTGTATCAGCATGCACAGGAGCAAAGCAAAAATTCTGAACATGATTAGGGCCACCGGTTTCATCCAGTAAAATATTCCAGTCTGTAAAGCCCGTCATACCATTGTTGAAATCATTGATCATACTACGGCCATACTCTTCGCCCAATACCCATGCGTTGTAGCGTGTAGAGTCAAAGCTTTCAGCACATCCTTCCGTAAAAAAGATATGTTTATCAGGAAACGATTCGTACACTCTTCTCAAATTATCATACATCGGCTGGCCGCCACTCCAGTCTTCGTACCAATGAAAACCGATACCCCAGATATATTTTGAAGCTTCCGGATCATTAAAATAAGTTTGAGCACGCTGGTAAATAAGATCACGGTTATGATCCCATACAATGATCTTTTTATCCTGCAATCCTTCTTTGTGCATCGTTGGACCTAAATGGTTTTTCAGGAAGTCACGTTCTTCCTCTGCGGTATAAATGCAGCTTTCCCAACGTTGCTTTGCCATTGGCTCGTTTTGTATGGAAATACCCCATACCGGTACATTTTCCTTTTCGTATTCTTTGATGAATTTTGTGTAATACATTGCCCATGCATCATAATACTCCGGCTTCAGCTTACCGCCCTGCAACATGTTGTTGTTATCTTTCATCCAGGCTGGCGGGCTCCAGGGACTGGCAAATAAATTCAGCGATCCGCCTGCAGCTTTCATTGCAGCTTTGATCAAGGGCAATTTAAATTTACGGTCATGATCAATAGTAAATGTTTTTAACTCCTTATCACCATCAGCCACATACGTGTACATGTCGCTGCTGAAATCGCAACTATTGATATTTGTTCTTGCAACGGTGTACCCTATGCCGTTTTGTTTATCGAAATGTGCTGTTAAAAATTCCTGCTGTGCCGCCTCTGGTAATTTAGCAAACACTTCTGCAGATGCATCTGTTATAGCAGCGCCCACACCTAAAAAGCTTTGAAAACTTTTTCCGGGGTCAACAAATACCATGATCTCGTTTTCAAAAGGCTGTCCTTTTTCAATAAACTCCAGCGTATCGGTTAAGGATAACCGGTAGCTGGAACTGTCGGCAGTGGTGTACACTGTTACTTTCTTTCCATCGGTTGAATAGGAAGCAGCATTATCAGAAGCCGAATTTTGTTTGGCCGTACAGGCCACCAGTTGCAATACGGTTAATCCGTATAAAAATCTTTTCATGTTGTTTGAATTATTTAATCCCATTGATATGTTGCAACAGCTCCTCCGGGTAATGAAGTGGCAGCAACTTTTCCGTTGTATTTAATATTGAAGTTGACAGCAGTTGCTCCATCGTTCACAGTAATCAATACTTTTTTACCGGCAGCTGTGCGGAAAGCTGCACTATGGATATTACCTGCAATACTGCTGCTGATGCGAACTGAACCAGGCGGCACAAACTTTGAAGCATGAGCAACAATATAGTAACCAACATTGCGTGATATAACACTGGAGCCGATTGTAAGCGCACCTTTACATTCCGTACAACCACCGGGTGTATGCGGCCCGTAGTTAGGATCGTTTGCAAGATTCCATTCCAATGCTACTTTGCTCCAGTTGCGCATGGAAC
>JAACZX010000148.1 GCA_009996555.1 Chitinophagaceae bacterium
ACAAATATTCAGGCTTTGCATTTGGTATGGGTATTGAACGCCCTGCCTTGCTGAAGTATGGTATTAAAGATATTCGCCTCTTCAGTGAAAATGACGTACGGTTCTTAAAACAGTTTACGGGAGCGGTGTAAATAAACTGATTAATGAATTTGCGAAAAAGGCAACAGTTTTACCTGTTGCCTTTTTTATTATTTTGTTTTAAACACATACTTCGTTCCTACTTCAATACTGCTATACCTGAAATCATGAAAGCCCTGCTGTATCTGTAAGTGCCAGTTCAATCCGGGTTTTACAGTACCTGCTTTTATTCGGCCAACGATAGGTTTATCTCCATCGTTAATATAACCAGAATATCCGGCAACAGTTGTTTGCAATTGAAACTTATTATGATTGTATTCAACACCTGCTCCAAAAAGAAGTGCATCATTCTGTGGCATATCATTGTTCAGCTGCCAAACCAGGAAGCCTGCCATTGCCATATATTTCCATCGCTTGTTTTTTGAAAAAGGGCCGCCAGTTGATAAATCAAAAAAATAACCGGGTGCATCCGTCATGCGGGCTGAAGCTACATTTGAAGAAGTAGGATAACGATAGCCGAACCTCACCCCAAGCGTGCTTTTGTATTTAGAAGGGTCGAACAGCTGTACATTAACATTCATGTGAATGTCTCCCATTGCCTTGCGGTTGTTGTAGGACAGATAAAATACATGTCGTTCTTCTTTTACTGCATGACTCATTTGATAATATTCAACAGGTACCCACATCACATCAAATGATACTTTGTTTTTAACGAGACAGTAGTTCCCTTTTATTACTGCATTAAATGTACGGTCGCCCGGCATAAAATGACCTGCCGCTGCTATGGTTACAGCGTGATTGGTATCAACCACTCCGCCAGTAACGGAAGGTACAGGCAGTGCATTGGGCCCCAGATAAGCAGGGCTGAATTGAATATAATGCCGCCAATGCGTTACTCCATCCCATTGAACATTCCGCTCCCACCATTCAGCAGATTGAGCAACAGACAACAAACAGGAAGTAATAAAAAAAACAAAGAAGAGTGCTCTTGTATACATGTGATTTCAGGAAGCGGCAAGTTATTACAATCCTTCGAGGAATATCAACGCCTGCAATTATCTTTACCATCAATTTTTCAATCATGGTTCAAACAATTTGTGTTTGCGGTGCAGGAACAATGGGTAGCGGTATTGCACAGGCTGCTGCACAAAGTGGCATGTATACGTTGTTGTTCGATCTGAACAAGGAAGTATTGCAAAAAGCAGAAGCAGTTATCAATGCAAATCTCGACAGCCTTGTTTCGAAACAAAAAATAACAGAAGAACAACGTACTGCTATAAAAGGAAATCTTCAATTCATCAACGATATCAACGGTTGCATTGCCGATGTGATCATTGAAGCCATCATTGAAAAACCGGAAGCAAAAATTGCATTGTTCAATCAGCTGGCAGAGATCAATCACAGCGATACCATTTTCGCCAGCAATACATCATCACTTTCCATTTCACTTTTACAACAATCAATACAGCAACCACAACGGGTTGCAGGTTTGCATTTCTTCAACCCTGCAACGATTATGAAGCTGGTGGAAGTAGTGTATGGTGAGCAAACAAAAGAAGAAGTAGTTGAGCAACTGGTTGTTTTGACAAAGCAGATGAATAAAGCACCTGTGATCTGTAAAGATTCACCCGGCTTTATTGTAAACCGTGTGGCAAGACCTTATTATATTGAAGCATTGAAGCTGGTTGAAGAGGGAGTTGCTGATTTTGAAACGGTTGATGCATTGATGGAAGCCAGTGGTTTTAAAATGGGCCCATTCAAACTCATGGATCTTATTGGTAACGATATTAACTATGCCGTAAGCTGCAGTGTGTATGAACAACTCGGCAAACCGGAACGTTTAAAACCATCGCCCATTCAAAAAGAAAAAGTGGAAAGCAACAAACTCGGCCGCAAAACTGGTGAAGGCTATTATAAATATTGAAACACATTGCATGAAAATATCGTACTTCGTAGCTCTTAAATCGTACTTCGCATGATTTTCGTTACCGGCGGCGCAGGTTTAGTTGGCTCGGCTTTATTAAAACAGTTGTTGCAGGAAAAGCAGGGACCCATTAAAGCATTGTACCGCACATCCATGCCATTACTGTTGAGCGAAGAAGAAAAACAACAGATCGAATGGATAAAAGGTGATGTAGTGGATGTTACACTTCTTGACGAGATCATGCAGGATTGCGAGGAAGTGTATCACTGTGCGGCAGTTGTATCGTACCACAGCAGCAGGCGTGAGCAGATGTATAAGATCAATATTGAAGGCACAGCCAATATGGTGAATATGGCTTTGCAAAATAATATCCGCAAGTTCATTCACGTAAGTTCCATAGCAGCAGTTGGCAAAACAACCGATGGACAACCTATTACCGAAAAAACAGAATGGACAGAAGAAACCAATCACTCCCACTATGGCAAAACAAAGTTTTTATCGGAAATGGAAGTGTGGCGAGGCATCGGCGAAGGATTAAACGCTGCCATTGTTAATCCATCGGTCATACTTGGGGAATCAAATTGGGAAAATGGCTCTGTTGCCATTTTCAAAAAAATGTGGGAAGAATTTCCGTGGTACAGTGGTGGCACAAAAGGTTTTGTTGATGCAAAGGATGTTGCCAATGCCATGATCCGATTAATGAAAAGCGACATCAGTGCCGAACGTTTTATTTTAAATGGCGAGAATCTCAGCTTTCAACAGCTGTTCACAAAAATTGCCAATGGGTTCGGGAAAAATCCTCCACAGAAATTAGCCAAGCCATGGATGGGCGGAATTGTATGGCGCATGGAAACGCTGAAAGCACTCTTCAGTAACCGGGAACCGTTGCTCACACGTGAAACAGCCCTTGCTGCACAAACAACCAGCACGTATGATGCATCAAAAGTGCAACAGATGTTACCTGGTTTCAGCTTTACTGCAATTGATGAAACAGTGAAGCGTACCTGTAACTGGTTAAAAGATCATTATCGCTTGTGAGAATTGTATTTGACGGGGATGTCAGTTGATCAATTGTAAAAATTGCTTTAAAGAAATAATACCAACCGGACTTCCTTTAACCTCTATTGATATTTCATCTTTGTATTTGTATAGCTGAAGTCTGCCCTTAAATATTCTTGCTTCTTCCTGGCTAAGAAATTCTTTTATTGCTTTTTGGGTTTCCTTTCTGCATACCCACTCTTCATGATGCTGATGCACAACAAACCTCACCTTACTTCCATCTTTGAAAGCAGAAAATGAACTATTGTTTTTTAATTGTACCAAGTTTTACAATTAACGATCAACATGTGATTTAACCAGCCGTCTATTACTTTTAATAAAAAACTTTAGAGAGAACCGCCCTTTACAAGTATTGATTCAATGTAAACGTTTTGCTTCACTTCTTCTCCTTTTAACCGGCCAAGCATTTGAGAAAATGAAAGTTTACCCAACTTGTAACCGCTTGTTTCAACATAAGTAATAACAGGGTTGTACATGGTGGGGATAAACCCGTTACTGATGCTGATTATTGAAACATCTTGCGGTACGCTTAAATTAAGCTGGTGAACTGCTTTCATCACGCCAATGAGTATTACATCGCTCATACAAAAAATAACATCGGGCGGGTTTTTTGATTGCAGCATTTTCAAGGCCACTTCTTTTGAGGGCTCCAACTGTTCAGGAAAATCAAGTGTAACGTTGGTTGACGGGCTTTGTTGTTTAAATGTTTCAACAAAGGTTTTGCTGCGGATCTTTGTAATACTCAGGTGCGGATGGGCAAATAATGCCAGCACATTTTTTTTCTTCTTTTCAATGATTGCTTCTGCTGCAAGTCTTGCTGCATCTGCATCAGACAAACAAACGGTATGAAAGCCTTCTTCTTCAGGAACCCGATCGAAAAAGACAACCGGTATTTTTAAGTCTTCCAGCTTGTGAAAGGGACTCATATCCTCCGTGGCAACCGACACTGTTGCAAATACACCCATCGCCATATTCTTACGGAAAAGGTTAAGGCTGGCGGTTTCAATTTCCACATTGTCTTTCGACTGCATAATCAAAACCGTGTAACCGTAATTTCTTGCTTCTTCTTCAACCGCTGCAAGAAATGCATCATTAAAAAAATTATCAAGCGTTGGAACCAGCAAACCCAGCACATTACTTTGCCTTGTACGTAACTGCACAGCATAACTGTTGGGCTCATATTCCATTGCTGCTGCCAGTTCCTTTACCTTTTGTTTAGTGGCAGCAGAAATATCCGGATGGTCTTTTAATGCTCTTGATACAGTAGAAATGCTGATGCCAAGAGCCTCTGAAAGTTCTTTTAATGTGCTTTGCTGCATGTGCGATCCTGATTGAGATACATTTTCACAGCAATAAAGATAGATTTTTTACAGCAACTGCTGAAAGCAGGCCGGTTACAGTACTTGCCTGCTTTGCTGTTTCACTTTTACCTGCAGCCTGATGAGTAGCCCCATCAGCAGAAAATAAATGCTGCCGATCTTGTCCGTTTCTATCAGGTCGCTCAGCAAATTGAGTGTTACGATCATGCTCAGCACCACTGCACAAAGCATGGCTAATGATCTTTCAAACGGATCGTTGAGTGTATGATAAGCCCTCACCGTAACAGCAAACATAGCAATGAGCAATGCAATCAATAAGATCAACCCTGGTAACCCCTGTTCAATAGATACCAACAGGAAATAATTATGCACCGATGATTTTTCATCATTATCACTCACCCATGTTTTAAAGGCAGAAACAGTATAACTTTTATAATACGTGGTAAAGCTGTTCGGACCAAAGCCATGCAGCTTTTCTTCATTGAGCATTTTAACACCTGCTATCCAGCGGTAGAACCTTTCCATGGTTGACATATCTTTTAATGTGTATGTCGCTTCCAGATGTTCTTCAAAATCGGTGTGTTGGGTTGTGGTATTAAAATCGGGAGAGAAGCGGATATAATTATCGTTCTGAATAAGCCAGAACATCAACGCTGCAACAATGATCAACACTGCAAAAATGAGCGATAATAAAAACCGCCACTTCACTGCCATCCATGTAATAACTCCAGCCAGTAAGCAAAGCCATGCGCCTCTTGAATAAGCAAAGAACAGGGCTGCCAGCACAATAACCATGCAGGCTACTACCCATTTACGTGTTTTTGCACCGGAAAACCGGTACCACATTACAAGAACAGGTGAGAGGCAAACAATAAGCGCTGCATAATTTACATGATTCCTGAAGAAGGGGTCAAGTGTGGAGTTGATGGATTCAAACGTAAACCCGGTAGCAGAATGCCGTACTAAACTAAAAACAACAGGTATCAACAGGGAAAAAATGAGCAGCTTTGATGCAAGCTTCAGATCATCCTTTGTTTGCAGAAACAATAAGCCGCCAATCACAAATGCAAGCAGGTACCACGATTTTGCCAAACAATATTTTATACTCAGCCATACTTCATGCGAAAAAAAAACAGTGAGCAACATCCACGAAAGTTGCAGCAGCAGTAACAGAAACAAACTGCTTTGCATGATCTCTTTTGGCAGCAACGAAGGCTTCAGTAAAAACAACAGTAACAAAGCACCAGCCAGCAGCAACATCATCGGCTCATCGGGCAAATCTGTTGACAGCGTTTCCGTAACTGAAAATTCGGTTGAAAGCGGAATAGCAAACAACAGTGCAAAAAACAAGTAACGGATATTTTTTGTGAAGGCAATTACTGCCAGCACTGCAAACGGTAATACCAATAAAATTTTTTCATCGGCTACAATACCTGTAACAAAACAAAGCACCGCTGCTGCTGCAGGCAGCCACCAGTTCATTATATCCTGCTTTCCCACAGATTGCTGCATGCTACTTTATTTTTTTGCCGACCGCCATTCAACAAACAATAACAGCAGCACAGAGAAAATAAAAGAAACAATGGCAGCCATCATTGCACCGGCCAACACTTTGGGTTTGTCTTTTTTCAATGCAGGTAATGCTTCTTCAATTACAAACAAAGCTCCTACATTGTTGATGCTGGTGTTAAACTGCTGTATCAGTTTATCTGTTTCATTCAGTCGGCTGATCAGTTCTGCTTTGCGGGCAGTTAGCAATGCATCTGCTCCGGTGCTTAACTGCATATCAATACGCAAAAGACTG
>JAACZX010000543.1 GCA_009996555.1 Chitinophagaceae bacterium
GGCTGCACACCTTTTGTTTCAAGAAAAATTTTCTTTTCTCTTTCCAGCAACAGCAAACCAAGATAGGCTCCGCCGAGATAACCGGTTACACAAATAAGATCATTTGGTTTGGCTGTACTGCGTTTTACAAACTGATCGGGCGCCACCTCACCAATGGCCGTTACGCTGATCACAAAGCCTTTGTTTGAAGATGTAGTATCGCCACCTACAAGATCAACACCATACTCATCACACGCCGCATAAACACCTTCGTAAAATTCTTCCAACGCTTCCAGGCTGAAGCGGTTGCTAACGGCCAGGCTCAGGGTAATTTGTGTGGGTGTTGCATTCATGGCATAGATGTCGCTCACATTCACCACCACGCTCTTGTATCCAAGATGTTTCAGCGGTGTGTACATCAGGTCAAAATGCACACCTTCGATCAACAGATCGGTGGTGATGACCGTTTGTTTACCAAAATGATCAATCACTGCTGCATCATCACCAACACCAAGAATGGTAGATGCATTCTGGTGCTCAATATTTTTTGTGAGATGGTCAATTAAACCAAACTCCCCGAGGGAGGATATTTCTGTACGCTCTTCACTCATAAAAAACTATTTACGAAATACGAAGTACGAGGTACATATGTGCAACAGTAAAAATAATGGTTGCATTTTGCCCCGGTTCTTCGTATAACTATTGATTATTGTTTTTTTATTTTTTCTCTTGTAGTAATAATTGATGCCACAAGAATTTTTACTAATTCATTTGCCTCTTTTTCCAGCTTATCAATAGTTTCTGCAAATCCCACATTAAATACTTTGAGCAGTTCAAGGAAGTAAATGCTTTCGTCAGCTTCTTCTTCACAGATTTTCAGTTTGTTTAAAAAATCTGCATCTGATTTTGCTCTCCTTGCTGCACGGTAATTTGCACCTACCGAAGACGAGCTTCTGATCAACTGCATTCCATACGCTTTATTTATCATGTTAAATGGTAATGCTGTAACCAACATTCCAACTTCAACCGAAAACTGAAATGTGCGCTGTTTCATGTCTTGCATAGATTATCTGTTTAAATAAGTTGCAATAGGTCATTTCCAAACACCACAACATCAAACTTCACAAACATTTCTAAGATTACAAAAAAAGGCATGCTGCATTTCTTACTTCGTACCTCGTACTTCTAAATTCGTACTTGGTTAGAGTTTCTTCCTGTCGTTGATCACTTCCACCAGTTCGTCATGGATCTTTCCGTTGGTTGCTACCAGGTGTGGTTGATAAGGTGAATAAGGGTTTCCTTCAAAGTCGGTTACCTTACCGCCTGCTTCTTCCACCAGCAGAAAACCAGCTGCACTATCCCACGCATTCAGCTTATGTTCATAAAATCCATCGAACCGGCCTGCAGCCACCCAGCAAAGATCAATAGCTGCACTTCCTAACCTGCGAACAGGAACACCTTTACGGATAAAACGTTCAAATACTTCCAACGGTCCGTTGGGCATATCTAAATACGTGTACGGAAACCCTGTAACCATACAGGCTTTTATCAGCTCGGGTTGTTCACTTACATGGATTGGTTTATCGTTTAGGTAAGCCCCTTGTCCACGTTCAGCAAAAAAGAATTCGTTCATGATCGGGTTGTACACCGCACCTAAAATCATCTTGCCGTCTTTTTCAACTGCAATACTTACGCAACAGATAGGAATGCCGTTTGCAAAATTCACCGTACCATCAATGGGATCAATGATCCATTTATAGGTGGAGTCCTGTACAATTTCGCCAGCCTCTTCGCTTAAAATATAATGATCAGGAAATTCATTTTTTATTGCATCAATAATGGCTTTTTCCGCTGCATGATCAGCCTCTGTTACAAGATTATTGACACCTTCTTTGTTATGAATTGCAAAACTACTGTTGAAAAAACGGGATAATTCTGCAGCTCCCGCATTTGTAGCATTGATGAGCGTTTGTTTAAGCATGCGCAAAGATAACCCCGATAGATTTGAGATTGCAGATTTTACCTGCCCGCCTTTTTTGAATTATTATTTGCTTTGGTCAGGCGGGGACTTTAGATTTGGCTTTTTATCCTTCATGCAGCTTTCGGTTATCATCGTTAACTATAATGTAAAATACTTCCTGGAGCAATGCCTGCTTTCGGTACAAAAAGCAATGCAAGGCATGGAAGCCGAAGTATGGGTGATTGATAATGCATCAACCGATGGCAGCAAAGCTTACCTTGAACCTCGTTTTCCTGCTGTAAAATTTTGTTGGAATACCGAGAATATTGGCTTTGGCCGTGCATGTAACCAGGGGCTCGCTCAATCAACAGGCAAATACATTCTGTTTCTTAACCCCGATACCATTGTGCCGGAAGATTGCTTTACTGCCTGCATTAATTTTTTTAACCAAACACCCGGTGCCGGTGCTGTGGGCATTCGCATGCTTGATGGCAGCGGACGTTTTTTACCTGAAAGTAAACGTTCATTCCCTTCACCACTGGTTTCATTTTATAAACTGAGCGGACTTTCGTTCCTGTTCCCCGCTTCAAAAACCTTTGGCCGTTATCATTTAAGTTATCTTAATGAACATCAAAATCATACAGTTGATGTGTTGGCAGGTGCTTTTATGATGATAAAAAAAGAAGTGCTTGATAAAACAGGCGGTTTTGATGAAAGCTTTTTTATGTATGGTGAAGATGTGGATTTGAGTTACCGCATACAGCAAACAGGTTGTAAAAATTATTATTTCAGCGAACGCAGCATCCTTCATTTTAAAGGTGAAAGCACAAAAAAGACATCGGTGAATTATGTGCGGATGTTTTATGATGCCATGAGCCGCTTTGTAAAAAAACACTACTCTTCGTCCAGTGCCGGATTATTTGCCACATTCATTAACGCTGCTATCTGGGCAAGAGCTTTTTTAAGTCTATTGAAAAGATTTGTGCAGCGGGTGGGTCTTCCCTTGCTTGATGCTTTGTTTATCTTCTTTGGCTATCTTCTTGCAAAATTGATGTGGACAGGTTATATACGTCCTGAAGTTGTTTACCAAACGAAGCTGTTGTGGCTTTCGTTCATTGTATTTTCCTTGTTGTTTCTGCTGGTGAGTTATTACACCGGCTTGTATGAACAGCGTTTCCGATATAAAAATCTCTGGCAATCCTCGCTTGTTTCAATCGTTATTATTCTTGCTGTTTACTCGTTATTGCCGGAGGAATCCCGTTATTCAAGAGGGCTTGTATTACTTGGTGCATTTGTAAGTTATCTGCTGCTGTACATCTGGCGACGCATTTTACTGCAAGCCGACATTCTTGAAAAAGCCATTGACGAAGATGAATACTTTTCACTGGTGGCCGGTACAGAAACTGATCTGCAAAAAGTAAACAACCTGCTGCAGCTGCACGGCCGTCATAACAGCATCCAGGGTTTTGTAAGCCCGGACAATGAACCAAAAGCACTTGGCCGAATTGATGAATTGCAGCAGCTGTTGCAAAGTACACCTGCCAACGAACTGATCTTATGCGAAAGTTCATCTCTTTCATTTGCACAAATCATTCAACTATATCAGCAATCAGGGAAAAAAGTAAAACTGCGTTTGCATGCACAGGATAGCGAAAGCATCATCGGCAGCGATTCAAAAAACGAAGCAGGCGAAGTGTTACACCAAGAAAAACTGAATTTAAATGAAGAAGTAAATCTTCGTTTAAAACGATTGATCGATGTATGTACTTCTTTGTTTTTCCTGCTTAGTTTTCCGCTTCATTTTCTTTTTAACAGGCATGCTGCAGGTTTATTGCAGCAAAGTGCAGCAGTATTCACTGGCCGCAAAACATGGATCGGCTTTTCTGCTAAACGAAAACATTTGCCAGCTATTTCTCCATCGGTATTAGGTCCTGCAGGACAGCCCCATCATTTATCGCAACTGAAAGAAGAAGGTCTTTTGCTGGCAGATGAATGGTATGCAAGGGAATATGAACCACTTTACGACCTCAAAACCATCTTTGCGAATTATCAAAAATTAGGCAATAAGTAAGGCTTTGAGTGTTACATTTGTCACCACTGAACGGTAAGCATGTCATTAATCGAAATTAATTTGCCCAAGACGTTGAGCAGGGCGCTCAACCTGCCTGTTAACTCACCTAAGCGTCAGCAAATAAAGGTGCTGAAAAAGCTGTTGAAGAAGGCGAAGCATACCGAATTCGGTCAGCAATACCATTTTGATCAGATATTGAACAACCGCCATCCAGGAAAACGTTTTCAGGAACTGGTGCCTGTGTTCGATTACAATAAGATCTACAAACAATACTGGCATAAAACTCTGGAAGGACATACTGATGTGTGCTGGCCGGGTAAGATCAAATATTTTGCACTCAGCTCCGGCACCAGCGAAGCTGCCAGCAAATACATTCCTATTACCAACGATCTGATGCGTGGCAACCGCATTGCCATGATCAAACATTTGCTGAGCCTCCGCACGTATGAGAACCTGCCGGTTCGCAGTTTGGGCAAAGGCTGGTTAATGCTGGGCGGCAGTACTGATCTGCAAAAAGGACCCGGTTATTATGCCGGCGACCTTAGTGGCATTACAGCCAAGAAAGTACCTTTCTGGTTCAGCCCTTTTTACAAACCCGGTAAAAAAATTGCCCAAACAAAAGACTGGAATGTAAAACTCGATTACATCGTAAACGAAGCTCCTAACTGGGATATTGGTTTTGTGGTGGGCGTTCCTGCATGGATACAGATGTGCATGGAAATGATCATTGAGCGTTACCAGTTAAAGAACATTCATGAAATATGGCCCAACCTTGCCTTTTTTGTGCATGGTGGTGTGGCTTTTGAACCTTATAAACATGGGTTTGAAAAATTATTAGGCAAACCGCTTATTTATATTGAAACCTATCTTGCCAGCGAAGGCTTTATTGCTTACCAAAGCAGGCAGGATGCACCGGGTATGCGTTTGGTAACAAATGAGCATATTTTCCTGGAGTTTGTTCCGTTTGAAGGAAAGAATTTTGATGCTGACGGTAACATTGTTGACAATCCGGAAGCGCTCATGATCCACGAAGTGGAAGAAGGAAAAGACTATGCGCTGTTGCTGAGTACAAGCGCAGGCACATGGCGTTATTTAATTGGCGATACACTCCGTTTTACCGACAAAGAAAAATGTGAGATTGTTATTACCGGCCGCACAAAACACTTCTTAAGTCTTGTGGGCGAACACCTGAGTGTTGATAATATGAACAAGGCTATACAAATAGCCAGTGAAGAAATGAACATCAGCATTCCTGAATACACGGTAGTGGGTGAGCCGCATGGAAATTTCTTTGCACACCATTGGTATGTTGCGTGTGACGATAATGTGAATGCTGAAGAACTGCGTACAAGAGTTGACAATGCATTGAAAGAGATCAATGATGATTATGCAGTTGAACGGGGCAGTGCATTAAAGGATGTATATCTTGATATTCTTCCGGAAGCCAGCTTTATGGAGTTTATGAAGCTGAAAGGAAAAATTGGTGCACAGCATAAATTTCCACGTGTACTGAAAGGAAAAATGCTTGCCGACTGGCAGCAGTTTTTAAGTACTGGTAAGTTGTAAGAAACAGAGCTTCAGTTGACACTGATCAACGCTCTATCAATCCTCCTTAAACATGACCGAAGCAATCATCAAAGGTTTGGCGTTAGGTTTATTGCTGGCCATCAGTATGGGCCCGGTCATTTTTTCTATTATCAAACAAAGCATCAGCAACGGGCACCGTGGCGGCCTTGCTTTTATTTTTGGGGTATCGGCCAGTGATCTTACGCTGGTACTCGTCAGCAATATTTTTACAGAGCTGTTCAACCGCTTACTGAAGTTTGAAAAAATAATTGGTGTTGGCGGCAGCCTCTTACTCATTGGTATTGGTGTGTACTTTCTGTTCTTCAAAAAAATAAAACTCAGCGATACGGGTGATGGCATTGAAATGAAACGCAGTGCAGGCGATTATGTAAAGATTTTTTTCGCCGGTTATTTCATGAACACGCTCAACCCAAGCGTAATTGCTTTTTGGTTTACATGGGCCACTGCTTTTATTACTATGCCGGTAAATGAACGTATTGCCACTTTTGCTGCCTGTCTTTCCCTTGTGCTTATTTCTGATCTGTTGAAAGTTTTCCTGGCAAACAGGATCAGGAG
>JAACZX010000149.1 GCA_009996555.1 Chitinophagaceae bacterium
CCACTTCGGTATTCCTGTCTATTCCACGGTCCACATCTACTATGTAAGTGGTGCCATTCACAAACGCATCGTCAAACACAGAGTTGAAGCCGGGCAAAAATGGTTCACTGTTCACTTTTGTGAAATAGCGGGCATAATCACCAAAAGGCTGCGGATCTTTCACCTTTGCCCGCACAACTGTTTTTCTGCTTGTATCGGGCATATTGGGAGCTTTTACCCACCACAGCGAATCAATTGTTTTACGCACTTGCGGAATGGTTGTACTGGCGGTATATTCTTTCTGCCTCCATACAATCCGCAGGCGGTACTGTTTACCCAATTCGCCTTTAATAATGGTTGATGGCGAAGCAGGGTCGCTGCTGTAATAACTGAAGGGGAAACTGGAACCGGGAATAACAACATCGTACCGTTTTAACTGATGAGTTGCAGTACCGGTTGAGATATATACTTCTGCATCTTTGATCAAGGCATTGCTCAACACATCGGCAGAAACCTTTGAAAAATAGTTGAGACTTTTTGTTAAGATCACCACCGGGTCCTGGTCGTTTTCAATTGAAGCATCAACGGTAAGGAGTTCAACAGAGTCCTTCAGATCAAAATCGATCTTTTTTTCGCAGCCCAGCAACAAAATAATGAGTAAAACGGCTTGGATGTATTTCATGCGTTTGATAGTAACCGGTTATCATTCAAAATTACAGGCAGATCATGATTGAAAACATGAAGATTTTGCTAATTGCTAAACAAGTTGCTCTGAATTATGTTCAACCTAAACAAAAAACCCCGACACGAAGGTCGGGGCTGATACTTAATACCCATTATAATTAATTTCCGAGATAGCTCTTCAGCGCATTGCTGTAACGGGCTTTCTGCAGGCGTTTGATCGCTCTTTCTTTGATCTGGCGGATACGCTCTTTGGTCAAATCGTATTTCTGTCCAATTTGCTCAATGGTAACACCATTTTCGCCATCCAATCCAAAATATGCATTTACGATCTCTGCTTCACGTGGACTGAGTGATTTCAATACACGACGGATCTCGTTACGCAATGAATCTTTCATTACGTCTTCATCTGTATCATCGCTGCCTTCCAAAAGATCGCCCATTGCCACATCTTCTGCTTCGTGCACTGGTGCATCAAGGGAAGTATGACGGGTGTTGCTCTGGAAGATATTGTTGATCTCAGTTTCGCTCATTTCAAGGATATCAGCCAACTCTTCAGTTGAAGGTTCACGCTCATGTTCCTGTTCAAAAGCCATGTATGCTTTATTCGCTTTATTATAAGTTCCGATCTTGTTTTGGGGCAAACGCACCAAACGACCCTGCTCAGCCAACGCCTGCAGAATTGATTGACGGATCCACCAAACAGCGTAAGAAATGAATTTAAAACCTTTGGTTTCATCAAAACGCTGAGCAGCCTTGATCAAACCAAGGTTACCCTCATTGATCAGATCACTCAACGACAAACCCTGATGTTGGTATTGTTTGGCTACTGATACCACGAAACGAAGGTTCGATTGCACCAGTTTATCCAAAGCACGCTGGTCGCCCATTTTGATACGCTGTGCAAGGGTTGTTTCCTCTTCCGGCGTGATCATTGGAATTTTAGAGATTTCCTGTAAATACTTTTCAACCGCTTGTGAGTCACGGTTGGTAATCTGAGTTGCAATTTTGAGCTGCCGCATATTAAATTTCCTCTTAAATATTTGATTCGTTACTAAGACAGGGAAAATCGACCGGGAGTTGTATAAATCAGGTTAAGAATCCACTGTAACCGTTTGCAAAGGTAATCAACAATCGCCGCTTTTCATAGACCATGTGAATAATTGAAGCTGATGTAGGCATCATTGAATCGGTTGTGTCCGAAACTTACAACTGATATCCAATGATTTAATCATTTTGAATGGTTAATTTCAGACAATTATTTTACATAAACGGTTAATTTGCATCCTCTTTAATTAATTGATATGGAATGGATTGATTTACGAAGTGATACTGTTACTCAACCCACCAAGGCTATGAAAGAAGCCATGTGGTCGGCACCTGTTGGTGATGATGTTTTTGGTGAAGATGAAACTGTGAATAACCTCGAAAAAACAGCCGCAAAGATGTTTGGAATGGAGGCTGGCTTGTTCTGTCCTTCAGGCACCATGACCAACCAGATTGCCATTAAAATGCACACACAGCCCGGCGATGAAGTGATCTGCGATGAACTGAGCCATGTTTACCAATATGAAGGTGGTGGAATAGCTGTGAATTCGGCAGCATCTGTTCAGTTATTACGTGGTGACCGGGGCAGAGTAACAGCCGCACAGGTAGCCGAAGCCATCAACAACCGGGATGATGTGCACAAAGCCATCTCCAGTCTTGTAGTGCTGGAAAATACCAGCAACCGTGGCGGAGGCTGCTGTTATGAACTGGAAGACATCAAGGCCATCAGGCAGGTTTGTGATGAAAACAACCTCATTCTTCACCTGGATGGCGCACGCCTTTTTAATGCGCTGGTGGCAAAACAGCAAACGGCACTTGACTATGGACAGCTCTTTCATTCTGTTTCCATTTGTTTAAGCAAAGGTTTGGGAGCACCGGTTGGAAGTGTTTTGCTTGGCTCGGCCGAAAAGATCAAAAAAGCACGCCGTATCCGCAAAGTGTTTGGAGGTGGTATGCGCCAGGCAGGTATTATTGCTGCAGCAGGCCTGTATGCACTGGAACATCATGTGCAGCGGTTGGCAACAGATCATGAACATGCAAAACTGATTGAAGCGGCTTTGTTACAATGCCCGTTGGTTGAAACGGTGTTGCCGGTTGAAACAAACATTATCATCTTCAGAGTAAAAGAACATATTCCTGCAAATGAACTTGTAGCTACATTAAAGGAAAAAGGCATTCTCTGCTTTACAATGGGCAAACAGCAAATACGTTTTGTTTTACACCTTGATGTAACCGAAGCGATGGTGCATCGAACCGTTGCTGCTATCCGTCAGCTCTGAAAAGAAAACCCCGGTCTTTGGTAAGACCGGGGTTTTAGTATAAAGAATATCACAATTACTTTCCTTCTGAACGGGCCGACTGTTTGTTTTGTGCAATAAAATATTGACGGATCATATCGCTCATGATATTCACGGTTTCACCAAGATGAATATCAGTTTTAAGCCTGTTGATAAACACTTTGTTGCGTTCTTCCTTGCTGGTAATTCCTTTGATCGCAGCAAGATCAACTTCAAGATTTTGTACATCCAGCGGAGTTTGAAGCTTGATCAGTGAATCGATCGTTTGAATGGTATTACCCAATACTTTTTTATCCTGGCGGAACTTATCCACTTTCAATGAAAAATGCTTGTCATCATACTTCCCTAACCAATCGCTTTTTTCACTGATGAGTTTAAACGAGGGGCTTTGACTTACACGTTGTTTGCTCTGTTGAACAATGTAATTGAAATCAACATCAGACTTCCATGTTTTATACTGTGCGCTTCCGATTTCATCCCAAGACAAAGCATTCGGTTCATCTTTTTCACGCAGCTTGAGATATTCGTATTGATCAGGTAACACAATATCAGGCACAACACCTTTTAACTGTGTGCTTGCACCGGTTACACGGTAAAACTTCTGTAAAGTCAATTTAATATTGCCAAGGTCAGATGGGTTATTGCTTGTCCAGCTTGCACGGTCAAGTTCAATATTACGTTGTACGGTTCCCTTACCATACGTTGATGTACTGCCCACAATTACACCACGCTTATAATCCTGGATAGCTCCTGCAAAAATTTCTGATGCTGAGGCACTGAATTCATTCACCATAACAGTAAGCGGACCATTCCACAATACATTCTTATTACGGTCACGGAGAATAGTGGGCGCTTCATCCCTGCTCTTCACCTGTACCACTGGTCCTTCTTCAATAAATAAACCCACCATTTCAACGGTTTCCATTAACGATCCGCCGCCGTTTGTGCGGAGATCAATAATGAGCCCGTCAATTGATTCAGCTTTCAGTTTAACGATCTCTTTTGCTACATCCTGCGCACAACGGTTGCCGTTTGCATCCTGAAAATCGGCATAGAAAGCAGGTAAATAGATATAACCGATCTTATGATTATCCGGCCCTTTAATGATCGTGCTTTTTGCACGGTTCTCTTCAAGGTCTATCTTTTCACGAATCATCGTTACCACCTTTATAGCACCGCTTGGCTTCTTAATGGTAAGACGTACCTCTGTTCCTTTTTTACCACGTATAAGACGAACTGCATCTGGCACTTCAAAACCAGTAAGGTCTTGCGGTTCTGCATTTCCCTGTGCCACTTTCAACACAATATCGCCCACCTGTATTTCGCCCGACTTTGCGGCAGCGCCCGCAGGCACAATGGTAGTGATCTTGATATTACCATCTTCCTCCAGTAACGATGCACCAATACCAAAGAACTCGCCTGCACTCATCTGCTCATCAAACGCAATTTTTTCCAATGGCGGTAAATAGCTGGTATGTGGGTCCATGGTTTCGGTAATACCATTCACCAGGTAATTGAAACGGTCTTCGTCTTTAAAACGGTTACGGAAACGATCGAACATACGGTCAAAGGTTTTCAACACTTTTTCACGTGCTTCTTTTTCCATCTGCACAGTTGTTTTTGCAACATAACCTTCCTTGCCTTTGTTTTTTTCCTGCTGTTCAACCAGGTCAACATAACGGTCCAGTGTATAATACTTGAGTTTTAAACGCCAGAACTCTTTACGCTCAACTTCGTTTTTAGCGTAAGAACGTCTGTCCGGATCATCTACATATTTTTCATCTACAGAAAAATCAAAAGGCTTCTGCAGTATTTCTTTGTAGAGCAATGCCACTTCTTCCATCCGCTTCTTGTAAGCGTTATTGATCACATAAAATGATTCAAGACGGGCACCATGGATCTCGTCATCAATTCTTGTTTCGTATTTCTTGAACTCATCAATATCTGCTTTCAGGAAATACGTTTTGTCTCCATCAAGATCCTTGAGAAACTTGGCAAACACCACTTTTGAAAATGCATCATCGATCTTTTTTGGATTGTAATGTCCTTCTTCAAGGAACTCACCAATCAATTGAAGGATACGTTCAAAACGGCTTCCGGGCTCTTTGCGGGTACTGGATGACTGTACGGCGAAAAAGATACTGCCCCCCAGGAGGAGAACAAGTACGATCAGCAAACTCTTTTTACTAAACATATATTGGATAAAATTTGACATAAACAATTACAGTAAAAATAACGAGAAAATACGACCCAATATTGGCCGCCTGTCCAAATACCTGCTTTTAACAAGGCATTTAGTCAAAAGTTGTGCCTGAAAGGTAAATGCAGTTAACCACCTGTCTTTAAAAGGATAAGCAGGCTGCCAACCCGGTTGACACCTGTTTTTCCTATATTCGGTCTATGCCAGAGCATCCCGATACACAGCTCCGGGGAACTGATCAACAGGATTGCAGATCTGGAGCAAAACAAGATGGAATTACAACAGCTGAAAGCTGGGTTGCACCACATAATGCAGACTAAGCCCGGCAATATGCATCTCCGGGAAAAAGAAGTGCGGGTTAATTCCAGAAAAGATCAATTATTTGCTATACATAAGTAGCAGTCAATTTTGAATTGAGCAGGCGCTTGTTTCCGCATCTTCTTCAAGCTTACGAAAGTATCTGAAGCTTACAGTTAATAACAACACATCTTTAATAAAGCCTCTAACTACCTTTCAGGTAAGCAGGATCAGGTATTTCTGTTGCAGTGCTTTTTTCCACTACCTGCCGGTAAACAACCATATCAATTTCATTTTCACTTTTTGCAATGACAACGGTTGCTACTGTATTACCAATAAAATTAATAATGGCTCTGCCTTCGCTCATAAACCGGTCTACACCTATCAACAATGCCAAACCTTCAATTGGGATTACTTTCACTACAGCTAAGGTTGAAGCCAGTACAATAAAACCACTGCCTGTAACACCGGCAGCACCTTTACTGGTGAGTAATAAAATTCCAATGATTGTTAACTGTTGCCCCAGCGAAAGATCTACCCCAAATACCTGCGCAAGAAAAATAACACTCATACTTAAATAGATAGTAGTGCCATCGAGATTAAAACTGTACCCTGTCGGTATAACCAATCCTACCACT
>JAACZX010000150.1 GCA_009996555.1 Chitinophagaceae bacterium
GTATGTTTCTCCATCACAAATAAAACTCTTTGGTTTAAAGACAGGTGATACTGTTGATGGTACGGTGCGTCCGCCAAAAGAAGGCGAAAAATATTTTGCATTACTGAAGGTAGATACCATCAATGGTAAACGTCCGGAAGAAGTGCGTGACCGTGTACCGTTTGATTACCTGACACCTTTGTTCCCGTTTGAAAAATTAAATCTTTCAACAACATCCAGCAATTACAGTACACGTATCATGGACCTGTTTACACCAATAGGTAAAGGTCAGCGTGGATTGATTGTTGCCCAACCAAAAGTGGGTAAAACAGTTTTGCTGAAAGAAGTGGCCAACGCCATTGCAGAAAACCATCCTGAAGTTTATTTGATCGTATTACTGGTTGATGAACGTCCGGAAGAGGTAACTGATATGGAACGCAGTGTAAAAGCAGAAGTGGTGGCATCTACATTTGATGAGCCTGCTGAAAAACACGTGAAAGTATCCAGCATCATTTTACAGAAAGCAAAACGCCTGGTTGAGTGCGGACATGATGTGGTGATCCTGCTCGATTCTATTACACGTTTGGCACGTGCGCATAATACTGTTGCACCTGCAAGTGGTAAAGTATTGAGTGGTGGTGTGGAAGCAAATGCGATGCAAAAACCAAAACAATTCTTTGGTGCAGCACGTAAAATTGAAAACGGCGGATCATTAACCATTCTTGCCACTGCACTTGTTGATACAGGCAGTAAAATGGATGAGGTGATCTTTGAAGAATTTAAAGGTACCGGTAACATGGAACTTGCTCTTGACCGTAAACTGGCAAACCGACGCATTTTCCCTGCTATTGATATTGTGGCATCCAGCACACGACGTGATGATCTGTTGCTTGATAAAGACACAGCAAAACGCATGTGGGTATTACGTAAGCACATGGCCGATATGAATACGGAAGAAGCGATGAATACGTTATTACAACATATGCGTGGAACAAAAGACAATAATGAGTTCCTCATCAGCATGAACGGATAATTTCATCATTTAAAAAGCAAATACATGAAACATCTTTTTCTATTCTTTCTTGTCTGTTCACTTGTGGCCTGCAGTAATTCACAACAATCAGATAATGAAAAACAGAGCAGTGAATCAAAAATTGAGATCAAAGGCGATTCAGGTGAAATAAAGATCACGGAAGAAGGCATTTCCATTAAGGGTGGCGACTCAGCCGGTATCAAGATCAATTCCAAAGACGGCATTAAGATCGAAGGAAAAGATGGTAAGGTAGAGATCAAAACCGATGATGGCGGTAAGATAAAAATGGAGAAGAAAGGAAAAGAAGTAAATATCCAGATCAAAGAAAATTAAATCATAAAAAGTCCCTGCAAAAACTGCAGGGCTTTTGATTTTACTATGTTGCAACGCATTGGAAATATTTTCAGAACAGGTGGTCTGCTTGCATTTGTGATCATGTGCTATGCCTGGTTTTTAACCAGCAATCTGCAATTATTCCTTGTTGCAAAACAATGCACTATCTTTTTCTTTTGTGCATCGATTGCTATATGGATCATCTCCCTTCTTGTTGCAAAACGGAATAAATAACTTTGCACTGCTGATGGCGGTTGAGAAAGTACATATTGAAGAATTTTTAGCACTGGCCGAACAGTACCCGATCCTGGATGTGCGCAGCCCCGGCGAATACAAACATGCCCATATAGACAAAGCACATTCGTTTCCTTTATTTACTGACGAAGAACGGAAAGTTGTTGGAACCACTTACAAACAACAAAGCCGTGAACAGGCTATTAAAATTGGTCTTGATTACTTTGGCGTGAAGATGCGGAAGATGGTGGAAGAAGCTGAAGAGATAGCAAAAGCTGATAAAACAATTCTGGTTCATTGCTGGCGTGGCGGCATGCGCAGTGGTGCTGTTGCCTGGCTGCTTGATCTGTATGGTTTTAAGGTGTACCTGCTCACCGGTGGTTACAAAGCTTTCCGCAAATGGGTGCTGCAACAATTTAACAAGGACTACCAGTTTAAAGTGCTGGGTGGTTATACGGGCAGTGGAAAATCGCTGGTACTTGAAGCATTACAAAAGAAACAACAAAACGTAATTCATCTTGAAGCGCTTGCAAGCCACAAAGGCTCAGCTTTTGGAAATCTTGGATTACCAGCACAACCGGGGCAGGAACACTTTGAAAACATGCTGGCACTTGCGCTTGCGAAAGCCGCAACTAAACCGGAACCAATTTGGGTGGAAGATGAAAGTCAGCGCATTGGTGATACAAATATTCCTATTCAGCTATGGCAGCAAATGCGGCGACAGCCACTCCTGTTCCTTGATGTTCCTTTTGAAGAACGGCTCAGCTATCTCGTAAAAGAATATGGTCAGCACCCGAAAGAACGGCTGGTGAACGCCATTATCCGCATCAAAAAAAGACTCGGCGGGCTTGAAACCAAAGAAGCCATCAATGCCCTTATTGAAGACCGCACTGCTGATTGTTTTCGTATCTTACTCACCTATTACGACAAGTGGTATACTAAGGGCATGCATAATAGAGAGAACCTTACAGCGTTATTATCTAAAATACCCTGCAAAACCGTCGGTGAATCCAATATTGATCAATTATTACAACCTGCTGAGTTGACATAACAACGGCAGGAAAACATCGAATCGAATGAAAAACTTATTACTATCCTTCTTTTTTGTTTCCCTTGTATTCAGTGGTTTTTCACAGGTAGTTACCGGTGTGTATAAGGGTAAAATGGAAGTTGACAGCCCGAAATATACTGTTGACTTTGAACTGACCTTAAAAGAAAAGAACGGAAAACTTGTTGGTTATTGTCAGCGCCTGTTTATTGTTGAAGATATTCTTTACTACAACCTCGTGAAAGTAACAGCAAGAATTGCAGACAGTGTACTGATTGTTGAAGATGACAAATCTGTTTCCAATAATTTTAAAGAGAAGACAAGCGGTGTAAAGACAGTCATGTTTTTTAAAATTCAGAAAGACAACGATACTGTTTCTGTAATGCCGGGTGAATGGAGTACATCACGCACAAAAAAATTTCTTCCCATCACTGGTTCTGTTTCTGTTTACCGGGAACAAAATTATTTAGCAACACAATTATACAAACGTCTCGAAGATCAACGTCTGGATAAAGAAATGCTCTTTGAAGAAAAACCAAAACCTGTTCTTGTTTCTACCACACCCAAACCACAACCAACAGATGTAGCTTCCGCTACAACACAAACAAAAGATACTACAACAAGCAAACCACCTGTCTTAACAACACCAGACAATAAACAAACAACAGCAAACAATAAACCAACAGTATCAACAGTAAAAGATACTATCAGCAATACGTCTGTTGCAGTAAATAAACCAAGCGATAACAAACAGCCAAACGGAGCAACTACCAAACCTGCAGAACAAAAGCCAACTGGAAATAATCCAACAAACCCGCCGGTAGTTGTTAGCAACAAACCAATAACAACAGTTGTAAAAGATACTGTCAACAATACATCTGTTGCCAAAAACAATCAGCAACCGGTAACACAACAAACTACCGCTGCAGCGAATCAACAAGGCAGCAAGCCTCCTGTAACCAAGCCGGTAACAACAGGAAACAAACCTTCCGTTGTTTCAACCAATAAGGATTCAGTTAACAAACAAACCGTGGCTGTAAACAATGCAAAGCCACAAACAGGAAATCCGCCGGTTGTTCAGCCAATCACAAAGCCTGCAGAACAAAAACCAACTACCGGCAACACAACAACTCCGGTTACAGATCCAACCATTAACCCATTCGGGCAAGTAACAACAGGTAATGCATCTGCTCAACCAACAGCAACGGGTGAGCCCCCGGTTATCAATAACCCAATTATTGTAAAACGGCAGGTTGAAGTAATTGAAGCGTTGGAAGTAACTGAAGACAGTGTTGTACTTTCCTTATATGATAATGGAGAAATTGACGGCGATACTGTAAGTGTGTTTCTCAACAATGAGCTGCTTGTATCAAAAGTTGGATTAAAAGCAAGCGCCTTCAAAAAAACAATTGCCGTTGCAAAAGGCGAAGTGTTACAGCTTACCCTCTTTGCAGAAAACCTTGGCAGTATTCCTCCCAATACAGGTCTGCTTGTTATCACTACCGGAAACGAACGCTACCAGGTGCATTTCAGTGCCACACTCAACAAGAGTTCGTCCATCATGATCAGGCGAAAAGAATAACAGCAGCATAGCATTTGATTCTTTTTCTTTGTAACATGAAATGGTTGTTCCCCCTGTTCATGTTCTGCAGCAGCATTGCTGCATCTGCACAAACTGTAGCTGGTTTGTGGCGTGGTCGTTTTACAAGTAACCGGCCACTGCAGGCAATGCTTGATTACAAATACGAACTACTGCTTTTCCAGGAAGGCACTAAGATCACTGGCTATTCCTATTCAACCATGGTGAACGGAACGTTTTATGCTGTTTGCGAGATCAGCGGTAATTTATTTGATGGTTACCTCGTGGTTACAGAAAAGAAAACACTCTATCAAAATCCTCCCGGACCTGAAGGAACATTGCAAACACATATCCTTTTCATTAATGCTGATGTAACTGAAATATCAGGCGACTGGAAGCAGGCCAACAAACGGCAAACACAATTGCTTGAAGAATCCGGTAAAACATTTTTGAAAAAAGAAGATGATCCAACAAAATCAGGACTGATAAAAGTGCTGGAACAAAAAAACACTGTTCAGATCGCTACACCGGAAGAGAAACCAAAACCCACTTCTGTTCTTAACAAAGACTCGATAAGACTTTCTTCACGTGCTGTAGAAGTTGTACAAACCATTGAATTAAAAACCGACTCGGTATCATTTGAGTTATATGATGACGGTCTTGTTGATGGTGATTCTGTTTCGGTATATGTGAACAACAGCATACTGCTGAACCGTGTTGCTGTATCAGACAAAGGCATTAAACAAACGGTTTTCGTTCCATCAACAGATGATGGTTTGCTTATCACTTTTTTTGCAGAGAACGAAGGAAGCGTTCCTCCAAACACAGGTATGCTCATCATTTATACAGCTGAAAAAAAATATGAGATCCGCTTCCGGTCCGATAATAAAAAGAGCGCAGCAATACGAATACTGAAGAAGTAAACAGTTCTGAATTACATTTGTGTATGTCTTCAGAAATAATCAGGCTCACTCAATTTTCACATGGTGCAGGTTGCGGTTGCAAAATAGCTCCTGCTGTGTTAGAACAAATACTTCAGTCATCTTTATCAACTCCATCCGACCATCGTTTACTTGTTGGCAATTCCACTAAGGACGATGCGGCTGTGTATGATCTCGGTAACGGAACAGCTTTCATCAGTACTACTGATTTCTTTACACCCATTGTAGATGATGCATTCAGCTTTGGGCAAATAGCATCGGCCAACGCCATCAGTGATGTGTATGCCATGGGCGGAACACCCATGCTTGCCATTGCTATACTTGGCTGGCCTGTTGAAAAACTTCCGGCATCATTGGCACAGCAGGTATTAGACGGAGCAAGAACTACTTGTAAAGAAGCGGGTATTCCTTTAGCCGGGGGTCATAGTATTGATTCGCCTGAACCTTTTTTTGGTTTGGCCGTAAACGGAACGGTGTTGCTTGATCAACTCAAAAAAAACAATACGGCTGAAAACGGAAATGTGCTTCTGCTTACAAAACCAATTGGTGTGGGCATTTTAAGCACAGCTGAAAAAAGAGATGTGTTGAAAGAAGAACACAAAGGTATTGCAGCCACACAAATGAAACAGCTGAATAAATCAGGTGCGTTATTAAGCAAGTTAAGTTCTGTTACTGCCATGACGGATGTTACCGGTTTTGGTTTGCTTGGCCACCTTATTGAAATGTGTGAAGGTGCTGATCTTTCAGCTGAGATCTATTACCAGCAGTTACCCGTTCTTACTGAAGCGAAAGAATACCTTGCACAACGCATAGTGCCAGATGCAACGTACCGCAACTGGAACAGCTACAGTGCAAAGGTTGCTTTTGGTGCAGGAGTAAATGTAATGGAAGCTTTCAACCTGTTGCCCGATCCGCAAACCAACGGGGGACTGTTGATTGCTGTAAAAGAAGAGGGACTGGCAGAAGTACAGGAACTGCTTT
>JAACZX010000463.1 GCA_009996555.1 Chitinophagaceae bacterium
CATTTTGAAACACCCAACCAGGAAATTGAAATGCAGCGGTTGAAAGATAAAGTGGATGCAGGTGCTGAATACATTATGACGCAGATGTTTTTCGATAACAGTAAATTCTTTGCATTTGTAAAACAATGCCGTGCTATTGGTATTGAAGTGCCCATCATTCCAGGTTTAAAACCTTTAACGAGCAAAAAACAATTATCTGTTATACCACGTACGTTTCATGTTGATATTCCTACTGAGTTAAGTAATGAAATGATGCGTGCTAAAACCGATGATGATTGCAAGAAAGTGGGAACCGATTGGTTGATTCAGCAATCGAAAGAACTGAAAGAGTTTGGCGTGCCCGTGTTGCATTATTACACACTCGGCAGCCCCAAAGTAATTTATAATGTGGTGAAGAATGTGTTGTAAACTGAAAGCTAAATTCTCAAAGCCCTGCAGCAAATGCAGGGCTTTTTCGTTTTCGAACTGACTACCGTAATTTTTGTAATTTTAAGGATAAAATGATTTGTTATGAGTGTAGCAGAAATGAAAAAGAAAATTCACGACCAGGTAGACCACCTGGAAGAGAGCAAGTTGAAATTAGTAAACGATTTTATTGAGCGGATTAATGATGAGCCTGAAACTAAACTTTCAATAATGACACATGCCCTCGAAATAATAAAAGAGCGTGAAAAAGTACTTGCTAAACTTGCTCAGTAAATGATAACAAAAAGTGAGGTTTTATTAATACATGACCAAGTGGTACAACTACATGGAGGTGCCAATGGTGTGCGTGACATGAATGGATTAGAGTCTGCAATTGCACGACCATTTCAGACTTTTGCAGAAAGCGAATTGTATCATTCTTGTTTTGAGAAAGCGGCTGCAATAGGTGAGAGTATTATCATGAACCATCCGTTTGTTGACGGCAATAAAAGAACGGGGTATGTACTGATGGAATTAATACTGAGGGTGGAAGGCTTTCGAATTAAAGCAACCGATGAAGAGTTGTACCAGTTTGTGATTGATATTTCAACTGGTAATAAAAGATTTGAAGAAATTGTTATCTGGTTAAAAGCAAATTCAGAATCAAAATAAAACCCGATGAAACTCATCGGGTTTTTATTTTTATTTCACCATACTCTTCAGCACCCCTTCATTCACCTTTACCGGGTATTTCTTTTTCAGTTCAGTGATCCATTTATCTTCCAGGAAGAGTTGATAATCGTTGATCACTAATCCTTTTGCTTCTTCAAAACTGCGTTGATCTTTACTGTTGAATACATTCAGAATATAGCAGAAAGATGAAGAGCCATCGTTTACATTTGTAACAACAGGCGTAAACTGGCCGGCAGTAAACGCAGTTCCTTGCGGCACCGGCAATTGATTCAGTTCAAAACGGCTGCTGTCAGCAAGCGCTGTACCGCCCAAATGATCCATGTGCTCTTTCCATTTCAATGGTTCTTTACGCATCATCTCCATTGCACGGTTGGCTACAGATGAATCGGCACAATTAAAAATAACTGCATTTACACTTGGCTGCCAGGTATATTTTTGTTTGTTGCGGTTATAAAAATTCAGCAGGCCAGCACTGTCTGTTGGAGCAAGGCTCCAGATCTTACGCTCCATAATTTCAAACAACATACTTCCCTCACGAAATTCTTTTACCTGGTAACGTACATCTTCGTTGATTAATTCCAACCGGTCTTTATAATACTGTTCTGCAGTAAGGTCAGTAAACCGCTGCAATAAATTTTTAAATTCAGCTTTAGGTGGTGAATAGGTGGGCGACTGCTGATTTTTTACCCACTTTAACCAATCGCTGATGAATATTTTTTGTGTACCCAGCTGAAACAAAGGCTTCTGCTGGTTGGCTTTGAAAAAGTTTACATAGTTTTTCGATTTGAGCATGGTATCCGTAACAGTCCATAATTCAGCTTCTTTATAAGGAAACACTTTGTATTGACTGTTCTTTAGTATTTGTTCTTTTTGGCGAACTGCAACTAAGATCATTCTTGAGTCGGCATTTACTTTTTCAGTAAACTCCTCCACAAGAGCAGGATCTGTTTTATCTGCAACGGCTGTTTTCAATGCAAGGCGTTTAATAATGTGGAAGCCTGAAGCTGTTTGCACAGGGGCGCTGATGTCGCCATCATTTTGCAAACCAAAAGCAACCTTGCTGAAGGCGGGATCATATTTAGTAAAACCAAATTCAGGCAGTTCGCCTGCATTGGCATACGTAAGTTTATCATCGCTGTAACTTTGCGCAAGCTTTCCAAAGTCTTCACCCTTTTTTGCAAGACCATATACCATTTCCGCTTTACTGCGTGCGGCAGCAATTTCTTCCTGCGTTGCATTGGCAGGCACGGCAATAAGTATTTGTGCAGCTTTCATCTTTCCTGTTGAGGCCCGTTTGCTCAGCACTTTAAAAATGTGATAGCCACTTTTACCTGCAACCGGTTTTGAATAACTGCCTGCTGCTGTAGCATACACGGCATTTTCTAAATCGTATGGTAATGAAAAAACAGAAATGAAACCAATGTAGCCATTCGTTGATTGCACATAATCATTGGTTGACATTGTTTTGGCAGTAGCAGAAAAATCGGCACCGCCTTGTAACTGTGCATAGGCTTTATCAATTGTTGACTTTGCTTTTGCACTGTCGTTATCGTAACCAACAAAAACATGTGCCACTTCAAACTCGGTAATACTGCGGTCAATGGCTTCGTTTACCATTTCTTTATTACTGCCCTGGTTGCGCATGTATTGTTCAATAACCTGCGCTCTGAATGCTGCAATATCATTTTTAATGTTGGGCAACGTATCAAGCTTTGCATCTTTTGCAGCCTGCACTTTCAGTTTAAAACGGACGAAAAGATCAAGGTATTCACGAATTGATTTTTCATCAGTTGCGCCATTGTTGTTTTTGGAAAAAGCACGCCAGAATTCATTTTTATCTACCGGGTGTGTACCATAAGTAAACAATGTTTGCGCATGGCTGCTGATGCCTGCAACCAGTAAAAAAGAAAACAAGATTTTACGCATAAGCTTTGGTTATGGATGTTTGGATGGTTTGTTGGTTTGTTTGAATTTGAGGAACTCATCTACCTGTTCCGGGTTGATCTTTTTTGCAACGATCCTTTTCTGTTCGTCTAGCAAATATATTGTGGGTGTTTGAAATACATCGTATGCCTGGCGAAAACCGGGTGTTTGGCTGACTTGCTCGGCCTTGCGCATGCCAGTGGTTTGGTACAGGTGTATCCAGTTATTCAGTTTTTGTGTGCGGATATATTCTGTCCATCGTTTCTGCACTTCTTTTGCTTTTGCTTCATCATCGCCTGCACCATCACTCAATACACCCACCACTTTTACACCTGCTTCTTTCCAGCGAAGGCGGTAAAGGCTGTCCACTTTTGGCACCTGTTCTTTACAATGGCCACAATCCGGATCCCAGAAAATAACCAGTGTGTAAGGCGATTTGATGGAATAAAGATTCATTTTTCGGTTAAGTGTGTCAAGCAGGTTCAGTTCTGCTGCCGGTTCGCCAACAATGTTACCGTATAAACTGTATGCCCTGTTAAACACCATATCCCGGTCTTTTTTCTCCAGCCAGTCGACCTGCTCTGTGAGATAATATTTTTCAAACAGGTGAAGGAACACCACATCAAGCCCCATGTACTTCGGGTTCATATACTCGTTGGTAAAACGATTGATGAAATAACGGAACATGGTTTTATTGGTACGGCTGTACAGAATGAATTTGTCCAGCTCCAGTTTAATACTGTCGGGCTCACGTATCACCGCAGTTTCAAGATAACGGGTAAGCCGCTGTTCAAACATGGGCGTGCGGAGCAAACGCTCATCGGCAAATGAAATATCCTGCCAAAACTGTTTTTTGTAATTGTAAAAAGCATTGAGACTGTCTTGCCTGTTTTTTGCTCCTGCAGCTGCGTAAACAGGCTCTTTCAATAAACGAAAGAGCAGCGATAAATAAGCATCTGGCTGTGCTGTTACAAAACTGTCACGCCATTGCTGTGCCTGCACATTCGCTTTGTTCATGTTTTGCTGAATAACGTTGCTGTCGGCTTTTGTTTTTGCAGTTGCAAGGCTGCCCGCCAGTTGCTGGTAATTACGATAGTAAAATGCAGACGCATCTTTATATGCTTTCAGGTAATCGTTCTCTTTTGAACCGGTAATGGAGTTGATCACAAACGAAGCGGTATCAAGATTGATTGAGAACTCCTGCTCTTTATCAATCAGCACATCAGCAAATGTTTTTTTCTGCGGGTCAACTACAATGTATAAACCTCCGGTGAGCTTGCTGCTGCCGCTGAATACAGCTTCTCCTTTGCTGTTAAGCAGGGCTGAATCAAGAACATATTTCTGGTTGCCGAAATAATAGCCAAGATAAAGGCGGCCTTCGGGCACAGGTTTGTACTGCACAGCAATACGGTAACCCTGGCTGAAAAGGGTACTGCAACTTAAAAGGATTGTCAGAACAAGGCTTGTCTTCTTCATAGCGAATGCCGTAAAGTTAATTCAAAAGCTTTCTGCAGCTGTTAACGATTTGCAAAGGGCTGTTATTTCAAAAGGTCTTTCAAAAACATTTTGGCAGAAAGAATGGGTAAATCGGAAAAATAAAAATCATCAATATCTTCTGTAATAATTACATCGCATTTATGGCGAATGGCCGAATAGTATTCTAACCCATCTTCAAAATCATGAATCTTTTTATTTTGGGCAACTTGTTTTACATCTTCAGGCGTGTGGTCAGTCAGCTTTATTTTTTCTGCTAAAAGAATCATTTTTTGTTTTGCTTTTGTGTGCCCTGTTTTTTTTTCGGCGAAGTAGTAACAGATTGCAAGGCAAAGGGGAGATGTGTAAAGCTGATGTTCCCGTTTATCAACAAGGCTTAGAATTCTTGCAGCAAAAGGAAATAAAGGGTATTCTTTATTGCAAACGGCTATCAAAATATTCGCATCAAGAAAAATTTTCATGATCTGGATTGGTAATATTCTGACTTGATTGCTTTTCTGCCTCTTGGTTTAGTAAGGTATTCTGCTTCGCCTTCAGCAACCTGGTTTACCCAATCTGAAACAGGAAACTCCTCCAGCGTTTTATATTCATTGCTGGTGATTTGACGTAGAAGATATTCGGTAAGTCGTGACAGGCTCATGTTGTTTTTTTCTGCAAACTTTTTAGCCTTTTCAATAACGGCGACATCAAAGCTTAAGGTGATTTTACGATCCATAACTTTAATTATACGACAAATATAAAAATTTTATACGTACAATTTAATGCGTTCGATGGCCGCTCTTTGTTACCTTTGCGCCGTGAGAAAAAAACAGAAAATACGCATACTCGAACAGGTAAAGGTGGAAGATTATGCTGCAGAAGGAAAATCCATTGCCCGTGTAGATGGCAAAGTGGTTTTTATTGAAGGTGCCGTGCCCGGAGATGTGGTAAATGTACAGTTAGGCAAAAGCAAAAAAGACTGGGCCGAAGGAAAGGCGGTGCATTTTCATGAATATGCAGCAGACCGTACAACTCCCTTTTGCAATCATTTTGGTTTATGTGGTGGTTGCAAGTGGCAAATGCTGCCTTACGAAAAGCAGCTGGAGTACAAGCAGCGTGAGGTTGAGCAAAACCTGAAACGTATTGGACGTATTGATCTGCCGGAAATGTTGCCCATTGTTGGCGCAAAACATACCAAGTATTACCGTAATAAACTGGAATATACATTTAGCAGTAAACGTTATTTAACAAGAGAAGAGTTACTGGAGCGTGATAAACAGCGTGAAGCTTTACCTGAAGGGGCAGAGCCTGCTAATACCCCTGATGTGGCGTTGGGTTACCATGTGCCAAAGATCTACGACAAGATCGTTGACATTGAAACCTGTTACCTGCAACAGGAACCCAATAATGCCATCCGCAATTTTGTGCGTGACTTTGCAAAGAAGCAGGGGTTCTCGTTTTACGATATTAAAGCACACGAAGGCTGGCTACGCACCATGATCTTTCGTATGACCACTACCGGCGAGGTAATGGTGAACATTACATTTGGTTACGATGATGTGCCCAACCGTGAACTGCTTTACAATGCTCTGCTGAAAGAATTTCCTGAAATAACAACGCTGCTTTATACCATTAACCCCAAATGGAACGACAGTATTTATGATCTGCAGCCGCAAACATTTTTTGGCAGCGGTTATGTAAGTGAAAAGCTGGAAGAGTTTGTATTCAAGATCGGCCCTAAATCTTTCTTTCAAACCAATACCAAACAGGGCGAAGAGTTATATAAAGTAACAAGAGATTTTGCGAAGCTTACCGGTAACGAAACCCTGTACGATCTGTATTGCGGTACCGGCAGTATTGGTATTTTCTGCAGCAAAGGCGCTAAAAAGATCATTGGGGTAGAAGCTGTGGCAGAAGCAATTGAAGACGCAAAAGAAAATGCAGCTGTAAATGGCTTAACCAATACTTCATTTTATGCCGGTGATGTCATTGATATTTGCAACGATGCTTTTTTTGCAGCACATGGCCGGCCCGATGTGATCATTACTGATCCGCCACGTGCAGGTATGCATGAAAAACTGGTGCGAAAACTGCTTGAAATTGAAGCGCCACGTATTGTGTATGTAAGCTGTAATCCAGCCACGCAGGCAAGGGATCTGCAACTGCTCAATGAAAAATATGTGGTGGAACAATTGCAGCCTGTTGATATGTTTCCGCACACACACCATATTGAAAATGTAGCAGCGTTAGTATTACGTTAATAGCAAATCTGCAACAGAGGGCTTGAATATATTTTTTTACTTTCGAAACTGAATTAACAACAGTGTATGGCAAGATATAATGCGATGAACGAAATACCTCCGGTGGTAAAAAATCTGTTGGCAATTAATATTGTGGTCTGGCTTGCACAGCAATATTTTAATACCAAGGACATGCCTTTGGAAATTTGGGGTGCGTTATGGTCTTTTGAAACTTGTAACGCACCTGTTCATGCATGGTCCGTTTTTCCATATTCTTTTTAACATGTTTACCCTTTGGATATTCGGACGTATCCTCGAAAACTTTTGGGGAGGCAAACGGTTTTTGAATTTTTATCTGATATGTGGGTTAGCAGCAGGAGTAGCACAACTTTTTGTGGGTGAATTTTCTTATGCAGTTGGTGCATCAGGTGCCATCATGGGGTTGATGGCAGCCTTTGCATACCTGTTTCCGAATACCGAACTGATGTTTATGTTTATTCCTGTGCCAATAAAAGCGAAATTTGCCATACCCGCTTTAATGGCGCTGGATCTGTTTGGAGGAATAGCCAATGTGCAGGGCGATAACGTGGCACACTTTGCGCATTTGGGTGGTGCTGTTGCCGGTTTCCTCATCGTGTTGTTCTGGAACAGGAACAACCGCAATACATTTTATTGATAATTGATTGAAGTATGAATTACATGCAGGCAGAACGTAAGAAAAAGATAGGCTTTGGTGAAGATGGCGATGCATTGATGAGGCTCATCTTCATTAATATCATGGTGTTTGTGATCCTTGTATTTATCAAGATCGTTTACCAGTTGTCTGATAGTAACCTCACGGCATTCAATGCCCAGATCATGAACTGGATCGGGTTGCCGGGAAATTTTTCTTCATTTGCTGTTAAGCCCTGGACATTGTTGCTGCACATGATCTCGCATGACGATGTGTGGCGCCTGCTCGGCAATATGATCTGTTTCTGGGCATTTGGTTACCTGCTGCAGGATCTGCTTGGCAACAGGCATATAGCACCCATTTATATTTACGGAGCATTGGCCGGAGCGTTGTTCTTTATTGCCAGTGTAAGTCTGCTGCCTGCATTCAGCAAACAAACCAGTGAGCTTGTTTTTTATGGTGCCGGTGCAAGTGTAATGGCAGTGGCCATTGCTGTAACCGTTATTGCACACGATTATCGTGTGTTTCCAATGATCAACGGAGGCATTCCGCTTTGGATCATTACACTGATTTATGTGCTCATCAACTTTGCAGGATTGGCCGGTAAAGGATTTCCCTTTCATCTTGCACATCTGGGAGGTGGGGCAATGGGTTTTGTGTATATCAAACTCATTCAAACTGGCAACAATCCCGGTGAGTGGATGCACAATCTTTACAACTGGTTTACCAACCTGTTCAACCCCGCATCAAAACCACCAAAAAAAACGATTAAGAAAGAAGTATTTTACAATACCAAAGGTCAGCAACCGTTTTCACGTAAGCCTAATATTACAGAACAACGGGTTGATGCTATTCTTGATAAAATAAGCCGCTCAGGTTATCAATCTCTTTCGGAAGAAGAGAAAGAGATCCTGAAAAATGCGGCTGACAGTGAAACATAATAATCGTATGGCCGGATTCATGCGCAGCTTTACAAAGCGGTTTTTTATTGTCTGCAATATTGCGTTGAGTGTTTGTATGCTGTTGCTGTATGTATTACCCTCACTTCCGGCTTCTGTTTCATGGATCGTTAATCTCTTTGCGTTATTGTTTCCTTTTCTGTTATTGTTACAACTGGGGTTTCTTATTTTCTGGCTCTTTGCCAAACGAAAACTGGCGTTAATACCGCTTGTAACATTTATGCTTTGCTGGCATCTTATCGGTTCGTTCTTTGGCTTTCATCCAAAAGGGAATAATCAACCAAAAAACCAAAGTGGGTTCAGGGTTGCCACATGGAATGTGCACCTGTTTAACTTTTTTGAAAACGATGGAAAACTGGATGCAGCCATGCTCAATGAAGCAAAGGGTTTTAAAGCAGATGTATTGGCGGTGCAGGAACTGGTGTTTTCATTAGACAGTTCATCGCCCATTACATTGGAAAAAGTAAAGCAGAAGCTTGGCTTTAAGTATGTGGCTGCTGCTAACGACAGGGCATTTGGCGTACATACCAATATTCGCCAAAAGAACGAACGTTATCACCCGTTTTGTGTCGCTATTTTTTCCAATTATCCTATTCTCCATTGGGAAAAAGTGCAAAGCATCAAAGAATACAATCATACATTTTTGTGGGCCGATCTGCTGGTGAATGATGATACTATCCGTTTTTTTAATATTCACCTGCAAAGCATGCATTTTGCACGCCAGGATTATGCATTTATTGAAAATATTGATCAGCAGGATATGGGTGATGTGCAAACAGCCGGCAAAAACATTTTACGCAAAATGAAAATGGCCAACCTGCTCCGCTCCAGCCAGGCAAGAGATATACGAACGGCTATTGATGCAAGCCCTCATCCCGTGGTAGTATGTGGCGATATGAATGATGTGCCTAATTCCAATGCTTACCAGATCATCAGTAACGATCTGTATGATGCGTTTACTGAAAAAGGCTGGGGAATAGGACGCACTTTTCAATTCCTTTCACCCACCTTGCGGATCGATTATGTGCTCCATAGTAAAGCACTTGCAATAAATAAAGTGGAGGTAAGGCAAACTGTCCGGAGCGATCACAGCCCCGTGCTGGCCGATTTTAATTTGGAGAAAAAATGATCTGAAACATTATCTTTGTTTCAATGAAGAAATACTTCTATACCTGTTGTTGTAGCTGCTGTTGCTGATTTTTTCAGCAACCGATTCCTCTTGTACAACATTCTTCATTACAATTACATTTCATTTTATGTCGCAGTTAAAAGTTTATAATTCTCTTACACGCCAGAAAGAAGTATTTGAATCCATTACACCCGGCCATGTGGGCATGTATGTGTGCGGACCAACCGTTAGCGGCGAAAGTCATCTTGGTCATGCACGTCCTTACATTACGTTTGATGTGTTGTATCGCTATCTTACACATCTCGGTTATAAAGTGCGTTATGTGCGCAACATAACCGATGCGGGACATTTTGAAGAAGAAGGCCGTGAAGCAGAAGATAAAATTTCAACCAAAGCAATATTGGAAAAACTGGAACCGATGGAGCTGGTGCAGAAATACACTAACCTGTTTCATTGGGCCATGGATCAGTTCAATACTGTTCCTCCGTCTATTGAACCAACTGCAACGGGACATATTGTGGAGCAGATCGGGATGATACAGCAGATCATTGAAGCGGGTTATGCGTATGAAGTAAACGGTTCGGTTTATTTTGATGTAAAGAAATATGCAGCCAGCCATGATTACGGAAAGTTGAGCGGCCGTGTAATTGATGATTTGTTAGAAACCACACGTGAACTCGAAGGACAGGAAGAAAAGAAAGACCGTGCAGATTTTGCATTATGGAAAAATGCAGCACCCGAACATATTATGCGTTGGCAAAGCCCGTGGGGTGTTGGTTTTCCCGGCTGGCATATTGAGTGCTCGGCTATGGCTACAAAATATTTAGGTGCACAATTCGATATACATGGTGGTGGTATGGATCTGCAATTCCCTCATCACGAAAGTGAAATTGCACAAAGCACTATCTGCAATCATACTGCACCGGTGCGTTACTGGATGCACAATAACATGATCACCATCAACGGTAAGAAGATGGGGAAGAGTTATAATAACGTTATCAAGTTAACGGAGTTGTTCAGTGGCGATCATCCGATACTGGAGAAGGCATACCACCCGATGACGGTGCGTTTCTTTATTCTGCAAACACAATACAGAAGCACACTCGATTTTGGTAACGAAGCCTTGCAGGCTGCAGAAAAAGGATTGAAGCGTTTGATGGAAGCATACGAATGGTTAGCTAAGTACGAAGTTGGAACTACGAAGTACGAAGCGAAAGACAAATCGCTCAATGAAAAAGCGTTGCAGCTGATAGCCGAGTTCGATGAGTTTATGAATGATGATTTGAACACAGCAAAAGTATTGGCGAGTATGTTTGAACTGGTGCCGGTGATCAACGGTTTAAAAGACAAACATATTGCAGCAGATGCATTGAGCAGCGATACTATTCAGTTGCTGCAGACAAAACTGAAACTGTACATCGAAGATATATTTGGTTTGAAGAGCATCAGCGGTGAAGACAGTGGACGTTTTAATGCAGTGATGCAGATATTGATCGAACTACGGAAAGATGCAAAATCGAAAAAAGATTTTGTAACGAGCGATAAGATCCGCAACCAGCTTGCTGAACTGGGTATACAGTTGAAGGATGAGAAAGATGGCGGGATGAGCTTTTCGATGTAATACATGTTTATGATAATTATGAAGAGGAGCATTGCTCCTCTTTTTTATTTGTATTTCTTTCCGCTCGCATCTCGACTCCGCTCAGGATAATCGTACTTCAAACTTCGTAACTCGTACTTAGCTATGTCCCAGCTGTGTATTCGATGAAAGAATCGATTGCAGATCGAAAAGGCTCGTTTGTTTTTCTTCACTCACCAGTTCTTCCATTGGTTGATGCAACACATCAGCAAAGCATTGTAACATTAACTGTTTGGTTTGTTTGGTCCATTGGCGGAAAGCTTCGGTGTTGTGTTGATGCTGCGGCAGATAATCGAGCAACACATCGAGGTTAAAATTTTCAGCATGTGTACCTGCACCTGCTTTGGCTGCATCACGGGAGTTGCACCATTGTTCAAAATGCCCCTGCACCGGCACCATCAACACCGGTTTGCCAAAATACATGGCTTCGCAAACACTTTCAAAACCTGCTGTTGTTACCAATGCTTTTGCATTGGCCATGTAGTGTAAAAATTTCTGATCGTCCAACGAATGAAAGCAAAGTGTTTCATCGTAATGCCAGCGACCTTTTACCGTTGCACTATCTGTAAAACAATGCAACTCTACTTCCGGATGTTCTTTGTGCCAGCTGATAATTTCCTGCATATAACCCGAGTTCAACAGGTAAGCAAGAATATGATCGCCGCCAAACACTTCCTGCTGAAACACATCTTTACGTAACAATGGCGGACAAACCGTAATGTTTTTATGTGCAGCTGCTGTTAAGGGATAAAACGATAATGCCAGTAAATGATCGGAACCTTTTGCAGTAAGCTTTGTGTATTGTTTGATGATATAAGCTTCACGTTTGCTGCCTTCTTGCGGAAAAGAAAACGAAGGATGCAGATAAATATACTGGTGTGCAATGGAAACAATTTTACAATCGAATTTTTTAACCATGGAACAAACACCAATCAGCGGTTCATAAAAATTCAACAACAGATCGGGTTTGTATTGCTGCATCACTTCACGGATCAGTTGCATGCTTTTGCGATAGGTTTTCCAGTAAAGCAAATTCTTTAACACCGTTGATGAGATGCGGATAGATTTGTTGTGTTTACAGGTAACAAAGTTGGGACTGCGATACGTAATGATGGGGGCTTTTATACGTTCACGTACAAAGGCCGGAATTTCTCTTCGCTTGCTGCTGCCAATGAGTACTGCTGCAACAGTGTGGCCACGTGCAGTTAATAATTCATAGGTAGCAATGGCCTGCGTTAAATGTCCACGGCCTTCGCCCTGCACCGCAAAAACAAAACTTTTATTCATACAAGTTCAGGTGTGAGGTTAGGAAAGAAAGTGGGTGCTTCTGTTGTAATTATTGCAGGCGTTGGCTGCTGTTGCTGCAACCACTCATTGTAGTAAACAATTTTCCATTCACCTTCTGTTGTTTCAACCAATGCACTCATGGTTTCAACCCAATCGCCGCTATTGAGGTAATGAATATTGTTGATTGTTTTATCGGCCGCCTGATGAATATGTCCGCAAATAATACCATCGCAATTGTTGGCAGCAGCAACTGCACAAAGCTGTTCTTCGTAATCAGAAATAAACGAAACAGCCGATTTTACTTTTGCTTTTACTACTTGCGATAAAGAATAATAAGGCAATCCTCTTTTCGTACGGTAGTGATTGTAATGACGGTTGGCCCACAATAAAAAAGTATAACCCACATCGCCGAGCTTGGCCAGCCATTTCAGTTTGGTTGTAACAGTATCAAAAATATCGCCATGCACCACATAATATTTTTTTGTTCCGCTTTGCAGAATATGATGACGTTTGATAATGAATTGCCCGAATGAAAACGGTAGTATCTCATCCAGGAAATCATCATGATTGCCACGCAGGTAAATTACTTTCGTGTTGTACTTGTGCATGTACTTCATAATAATGCGGAAGAAAGCCGTGTGCTTCTTTTTCCATTCGCCCGACTTACGCAGTTGCCAGCCATCGATAATATCGCCGTTGAGAATAAGCGTTTCGCAACGGTGCTGCTGCAAAAACTCCACTACTTCTTTTACCCGTGAGTTACGGATGCCGAGGTGGATATCGGAAAGGATGATTGTTTTGTAAAAGGTCTTCACAAAGAAGGGTTTTACAAATTTTGAAATCTCCTGTTATCAAACTATTGATAAATGATTAAGAGAGAATGAATAAATTGTAAGGAAATTGTTAAGCGCTGCCAGGACGTCGCACACGTCAGACAGCTTAAAAACAAATAACCTTATTCAATCAATATGCATTACATCGAACACCTCAGCAAAGACAAGAAATTAAAAAAAGTAATTGAGGCGCAGGAACCACATTCGCTGGTGAAGCGGAAGAAGATCTATCTCTATCTCTGTGCGTCGATCATGAGTCAGCAGTTGAGTACAAAAGTGGCAGATGTAATTTATAACCGCTTTCTTGCTTTGTATGGAAAGAAAGAGCCTACTGCACAACAGATACTTGATACGCCGTTTGAAACATTACGCAGCATCGGACTCAGTAATGCAAAAGCGAATTATGTGCAGAACGTTTGCCGGTTTTTTATTGAAGAAAAGATCACTGACGGACAGCTGTACAAGATGAGTAATGAAGCAGTGATTGAAAAATTAACGCAGATAAAAGGAGTGGGCCGCTGGACGGTTGAAATGATCCTGATGTTTTCGTTGCAGCACGAAGATGTATTACCGGTAGATGATTTAGGTATACAGCAGGCGATGATCAAACTATATAAGATCGAATACGAAACAAAGAAAGATCTGTACGAAAAAATGCAGAAGCATGCGGCCAAATGGCAACCGTACCGAACCTATGCCTGCGT
>JAACZX010000151.1 GCA_009996555.1 Chitinophagaceae bacterium
ATAAACTCGTTAAACGAACCGGGCATAGGTAAGCTTACAAGATGTTCTTTGCTCACTGCCAGCTTCGATCCCATGCCAATGAACATTTCATTCAACAATACACCTGCAATTACAGCCACAAGGCCACCGGGAATCAATTTCAGCTTTTTCAGCAGCGGCACTTTGTTAAATGCAATAAGTATTCCAATACAGATAAGTGTAATGATCACCGCACCATAATGAATTGAATTGATGGCATCGGTAATAGCAGTTAAGGTGTTATGACCAGTATTGTTTTCAATAAATGCAAAATCACCTTCGCTGTCTTTATCATAACCCACCGCATGCGGTATCTGCTTCAGTACAATAATGACCCCAATACCTGTAAGCATCCCTTCAATAACATTGGATGGGAAGTAGCTGGATATAGAACCTGCTTTAATAAGGCCAAGCAATAATTGCATGCCTCCTGCAATAACTACGGAGAGTAAGAAAAGTTCAAACGAACCAAGAGAAGTGATACCAGCCAGTACAATGGCGGTTAAACCTGCTGCGGGCCCGGTAACACTCAGGTTAGAGCCACTTAAAAATCCAACTACAATACCCCCAATAACACCGGTAATAATACCGGAAAATAGAGGCGCTCCACTTGCAAGGGCAATACCCAGGCAAAGGGGCAGAGCTACGAGAAAGACAACAAGCCCTGCTAACAAATCTGTTTTAAAATACTTTGTTTCTAGTTTCATGTCAATTGATTTAACCGATATATAAAAGGAACAGTCTACCAATCTGCTGTACCTTTCTAGTTTCAGAACAGTTATACTTTTCTGTATTGCCAATCAGCAAACAGAATAAGTTGAAAGACCAGTTGTTAAACGGGGTCCGGTAAAAAGAGATCCTGTAAATAATGTTATACTAACTGCATAATGCTCCTGTAAGAACAATTATGCAGTGCCTTTGTTGGATTTCAGGCATTATTGGGAGGCTGCGTCTGCACATCATCCGAAAAACGGGAGTAGATCTTTTCGGCATGATGTATCAGTTCTGTAATACGCAACTCTGTGAGCTGCATCAACTCATCATGACTGACGCTCACAAAATGTTTATGTATTTCTTCAGTAAAAGATGGGGTAGTAGGTACATCGGTATGAGGCAACTCTTCTGTCATTTGCTGGCTCTGATACATGGCAGCACTGATCTGTGCCAATGGCAACAGTTGGATGCTGAGCACCAAAGAAAGCAATATGCTGATGATTTTCTTCCTCATATTCCGGTTTGCAAAAATATGGTTCCAGATGCGAGAATAATACAAAAAAATGATAAAGGTTTTAATTCCTTTATCATTTTTCTATTAACTGAATCTTGATTGTCAATTATTTGTCAGATGTTGAGGCCACCACAAACGCTGATGGTTTGCCCGGTAATATAACCACCCATATCACTTGCTAAAAACAAACAAACATTGGCTATTTCTTCGGCACTGGCAAACCTTCCCAGCGGAATACCTGCTTTGTATTTATCAGCAGCTTCTCCGTCTTTTAAATAGCTGGTCATATCGGTTTCAACAAAACCGGGGGCTATGGCGTTGCAACGGATGTTGCGGCTGCCCAGTTCTTTTGCTACTGATTTTGTAAACCCGATCACACCGGCTTTGCTGGCGGCATAGCTGGTTTGCCCGGCATTGCCCATTTCGCCAATAACACTGCTCATGTTAATGATGGAGCCACTGCGTGCTTTCATCATGGGTTTAATGATCTGCTTGGTCATGTAAAACACAGAGTTGAGGTTTACCTTGATCACATCATCCCATTGATCAGGACTCATACGCAGCAGCAGGTTATCTTTTGAAATACCTGCATTGTTTACGCAAATATCAACAGTGCCAAATTCCTTCAGTACATCATTTACAAAGGTTTCACAGGCTGCAAAGTCACCTGCATTGCTTTGATAGGCTTTTGCTTTTACGCCTAAAGCGGTCAGCTTTGCTTCCAGTGCAATTGCTTTTTCTTTACTGCTGTCGCTAACAAATGTAAAGGCAACGTTTGCACCTTGTTCTGCAAACTTGATCGCTACTGCTTCGCCAATTCCACGGGCAGCACCTGTAACAATGGCTACTTTTCCTTCTAATAATTTCATAACATGTAATTGAATTTTACAAAGTAAAGGGTTTATTCTTCTTCCATCAAAGAAGGACGCTCTGTTATTTCATGATACTTGATCACATCCTTTGCATAGTAATGCACCACCATACTTTTTCTTGTGAGAGCAGGATTTACAACAGGCATACCTCCGTGTATAAGGTTTGCATGCCAGATGAGCACATCACCTTTTCTTGGCAGGAATACTTCTGATTGAAAATGATTATGTGAAAGTACTTCAGCGGTCATATCCTCATAATCGCTGTATTGCTTGTTGCCGAGCTTCAGTTGCGTACTGTAGTTTTCAAAATCATCATTCAGCAGGTAAGGAAGTTTATGGCTGCCGGGGTAGTAAAACAAAGGCCCGCTATCGGGGTGAATATCTTCCAAAGCGATCCAGGCTGCAATTAAATAACCAAGCGGATAGGTAGTCATGTGAATACTGTCGCTGTGCGCACGCTGGCCGCTGCCTTTTATAAAGTTAAGTGTTTGAAAAGGGATGGTTTCCTTATCAAGAATGAATGATAACAATGTTTTCAGCCCTTCATCCTGCATCATCTGTTTAATAACAGGAGAGTGTTTGTAACCAAACATCACTTTGTTATCGTGTGTAACAGGCAGGTGTTTCTGATTGATTAATTCCTCAACAGCATTGTTTACCTCATCAACCTGTTCATGACTGAAATATTGCCTGATGTGCAGAAAACCTTTGCTGCTCCATTGCAGCAGTTGCTCCTGTATATCATCAGAAAAATTTTTGAAAGGTTTTTTTGATGCAGCAACAGTTGCAGAGTCATTTACATCTAACCAGGCGCTTGATGTTTTGTCGGGAAAATCTCTGCTACTGATTGAGCCGTATAAAGGTTTGTGTACATTGTAACGCTTATAAGCATCTTTATTATGCAGCAGTTGTTTTGCGTGAAGCAGGTTATAGATCCAGTGAAGTGGTTTGTAATCTTTCAGTTTGTCCTTCAGCTTCATGTTCATTGGTTATAACGAATGATCTCTTCCACATATTTCCGTTCGTTGCTGAGGCGTGGCACTTTGTGCTGGCCACCCAGCTTTCCTTTGCTCTGCATCCAGCTGTGGAAGGTTCCTTTTTTCACCGGTTGCACAAACGGCAAACGGAGGGCAATATTCTTATATCGTTTGGCTTCGTAATCGCTGTTGAGGTTTTTTAAAGCCGTATCAAGTTCATATACAAAATCATTAAGACCCACAGGCTCTTTTTCAAACTCAATCAACCATTCATGTGCACCATTGCTGCCCTGGCTGAAATAAATTGGTGCCGCAGTATATTCATTTACAACAGCACCTGTTTGCTCGCAGGCAATGGCAATGGCTTTATCTGAATTATCAACGATGAGTTCTTCACCAAATGCATTGATGAAATGTTTTAACCGGCCGCTTACTTTAATGCGATAAGGAGAAAGAGAAGTGAATTGAACAGTGTCGCCCACAATATAACGCCACAACCCGCCATTGGTACTAATAACAATAGCGTAATTTTTATTTAATTCAACCTTATTGAGACCAACTGTTTTAGGGAAACGGTTGCCATATTCTTCAATGGGCATGAATTCATAGAAAATGCCATGATCATAAAAGAGCAACATTCCATCTTCACCAGGCTTATCCTGTGCTGCAAAGAAACCTTCACTGGCATTATATGTTTCAAGGTAGTTGATGGGTTTGCCAATGAGTTGCTCAAACTGCTCCCGGTAAGGAACAAATGAAACACCGCCGTGCATGTACAATTCAAGATTAGGCCACACTTCGCTCATATTCTTCTTGCCGGTAAGTTCTAATATCCTGCGGAACAGTACCAGGCTCCAGGTGGGTACACCTGAAATGGAAGTAACGTTTTCGTTAATGGTGCTTTGAGCAAGCATTTCGATCTTGTTTTCCCACTCATCCATCAAAGCAATGCTCAGATCGGGTGTGCGTATCCAGTTACTCCAGAAAGGCGCATTCTGCATCAGCACAGCACTCAGATCGCCAAACTGTATTTCTTCGTTCAGCTGATTTACATTATGGCTGCCGCCAATTACTAATCCTTTACCGGTTAACAGTTCGGAGCCGGGGAAATTATTATAATAAAGCGTGAGCACATCTTTGCTGGCTTTATAATGACCATCTTTCAGGCTTTCTTCACTTACAGGAATGAATTTGCTCTTATCGCTGGTGGTGCCGCTGCTTTTTGCAAACCAGGTAACGGGGGTGGGCCACAATACATTTTCTTCGCCCTGCAGCATACGTTCAATGTAGGGTTTTATATCATCGTACTCATGAACAGGTACCGTGTTTTTAAAGGCACGAAGATTGAACAGTTTGCCAAAATTATATTGCTGGCCAAATTGTGTGTATTGTGCAGTGGTAACGAGGTCCTGCAGTACTTCACGCTGGGCAGCTGCCGGATTATTCATCCAGCTTTCGATCCGCCACATCCGAAGGCGTGCAAGTCTTGATATTGCAGGGCTAAGCAGTCTCATGTGTTGGCAAGATAAAAAAAAGTTAAGCGACTTCAACTAACCGAAAAAGTTATTCATTCAGCGACTTTGTCGCTTCTTCATGCAAATAATCTTTTCGTTTCAGTTCAAAATTGCGGCCAAGGTATAAACGACGTACCTGCTCGTCATCTGCCAGCTCTTCTGCAGTGCCGTGTTTAAATATTTTTCCTTCAATAAGCAGGTATGCACGGTCGCAAATGGAAAGTGTTTCGGTTACATTGTGATCGGTGATGAGAATACCAATGTTGCGGTACTTCAGCTTGGCAACAATAGCCTGGATATCTTCTACGGCAATCGGATCAACGCCGGCAAAAGGCTCATCCAGCAAAATAAATTTGGGGTCAACAGCCAATGCCCGGGCAATTTCAGTCCGGCGGCGTTCGCCACCACTCAATGAGTCGCCTTTATTCTTGCGCACATGGTGCAGGCGAAACTCACTCAGCAAGTCTTCCAGTTTTTCCCTTTGTTCTTCTTTGCTCAGCCTGGTCATTTCCAATACTGCAGCAATATTTTCTTCTACAGAAAGTTTACGGAATACGCTTGCTTCCTGCGGCAGGTACCCAATACCCATTTGCGCACGCTTGTACATGGGCTCATTGGTAATGTTCTGATCATTGAGGAATACCTCGCCTTCATCCGGTTTAACAAACCCCACCACCATATAAAACGTAGTGGTTTTGCCGGCACCATTGGGGCCAAGTAAACCCACAATTTCACCCTGTTTCACTTCAATACTCACTTTGTTGGCAACAGTGCGGCTGCGGTAACGCTTTACAAGCTCAGATGTATGGATGGTTAAACTCAAAGCAAAAAATTGTAGTTGCGAAAATACCGTATTCCCGTTAATGAAGCCCGGTTCATTTGCTTTCAAAATGTGAAAGTGCAGGCCAAACATTGTTTGATTAAGACCCGTTGCTGTTATATGTTTGCAGGAAATTTTTTTCACAGCAGCAGCAAATGAAAGTTACCGAGCATATCGCACAGGCAAAAGACACACTGGTATCTTTTGAAATTCTTCCGCCACTGAAAGGCAAGACCATTAACTCCATTTTTGATCATCTTGATCCGTTGATGGAGTTTAAACCATCATGGATCAATGTAACGTATCACCGTGCAGAGCAGGTGTTTAAGAAAAAAGCTGATGGCACATTTGTAAAGGTGGAAGTAAGAAAGCGCCCCGGCACGGTGGGCATTTGTGCTGCATTGCAAAACCATTATGATCTTGATGCTGTACCGCATTTGATTTGTGGTGGTTTTTCCAAGCGTGAAACAGAAGATGCATTGATCGATCTGAATTTTATTGGTGTACAGAATGTATTGGTACTACGGGGCGATGCTGCCAAGAACGAAACGTTTTTTGAACCACATCCCGATGGTCATCGTTTAGCAATTGACTTATTGAAGCAGACCATCAATCTTAATCATGGTATTTACCTTGAAGATGATATCCGTGATGGGTTCCGTACCGATTTTTGTGCAGGTGTGGCAGGTTATCCTGA
>JAACZX010000544.1 GCA_009996555.1 Chitinophagaceae bacterium
AACCCGGTACCGTTATCAACTGGCGCTGGGTATTCCCCTCAGCAAAAACAAGTATGTGCCTTCGCTGGCATTATCTGATGAATTGCTGATGCAAAGTGGAAAAGACATCGTGTACAACAGCTTTGATCAAAACCGTTTGTTTGCAGGTATCCGCCAGCAGGTTACCACATCGCTTGCATTTGATCTTGGTTACATGCATGTTTGGCAACAACGCCTTAGTGGCTACCAATACAACAGCAATCATACCATCCGTTTCTTCTTTTACTGGCAGCCCGATCTTCGCAAAAAGAATAACACCGCTACAACCACACCATCGCATCAACTTTAGTTTACTTAAAAAAAGCAGGAAAAGCCAAAAAAAAGAATTATTTTCCTGAACCAATTCTCCAATGGAACACCGTTCTTTTTTACAATCCAATTGTGCTGTTTTGCAGTGGCAGGTTAAAAGCCACTTCGTGTAACTCCGTACACAAACGAATACCAAAGTAATCTGTAACACAAAAGCATTTCGCTGGCAACGAAAAAGAAACCGATCTGTACAACCCTGCAGGGAGAATATGGTATTGCTTTTTCAAACTCAGCGTCTGCTTCGCACGCCAAACCAAAATCTGCACATACACCATGAGAAAAGCATTGTTGTTGTCTGCACTTCTTGCTGCTTCCATTCTTTGCCATGCCCAATCCTTTGAGATTGAAAAATTGCGGAAACAAATTCAGGAACATCCGCAACAAGATACCTTCCGGGTAAACCGACTGGTTGACCTTTGTAACACATGGTATCCTGTTGTTTCGATTGAGGAGATGGAAAAATCTGCAGCAGAGGCACTTTTACTGGCCCGAAAATTAAATTACAAAAAGGGTGAGGGTTATGCTCTCCTTGTTAATGCAAGAGTTGAAAACAGAAAACAAAACAAAGAGTTAGCAAGAAAGTTACTTGAACAAGCCACTTCTATTGCAAAAGAAACAGGTGATCAGATCCTGGAGTGGCGTATAATTTTCAGGTATACATCATTAGCCAGCAATGCCAAAGACCAGCTTCCAATTATGTTAAAGGCAGAAGAGCATGCACGTGAACTTAAGAATGATGAATTAATAGCAAGGTCGCAAAATATCATCTCCTCCCTTTATTATGCACTTGGCGATTATGCCCTTGCCATGGAGTATGGTATAAAAGGAATGAAAACAGCTGAAGGATTGAACAATCCTTTACTCTCCTACCAGGTGTATGATAACATGGCAACCATCTATTCTTTCATAGGAGAACATGATAAAGCAAGTGAATTTCTTCAGAAACTACCAGCACTCATCAAGCAATTGGGTTTTGGCGATGAGCAACTCGCAAACCTGTATAATGCATTAGGCGAAAATGCACGTTTTGCAAAAAAATATAATGAAGCCATTGGCTACTATAAACAATCGGTAGCTGCAGCAAACAATGTTAACCCTTATTTTACTGCTATTGCAAAGAGTAACATGGGAGATGTGTATCTGAACCTGGATAGTTTGCCTCTTGCTTTCCAATACGCCAATATGGCCAAGGCCGATTTTATTAAAGCAGACAGAACAGATGCTGACTCATGGGTTGAAAGCATTTTTGCCCGGATCTACTTCAAAAGAAATATGTTGGATAGCGCTTTGTATTATGCTAAGTCGGGTTATAGCAAAGCAAGTGAAGCAAATGTAATGGAAGACATACTCCTTACGTCAAAAACACTGGCTGATGCTTATGCACTTAAAAATGATTATAAGAGTGCGTACACTTACTTTAACCGTTACATCAGCACCAGGGATAGTATTACAGGTGCCGAAGTAAAAAACAAAACCACAGTACTTGAGCATAATTATGAAATAGAGAAAAAGCAAGACCAGATAGAACTGCTGCGGCAACAAAAAAAGGGACAACGTACTTTTCTCATCAGTGTATCAATTATTCTTGGGCTGATCGTTCTTTCATCGTTAGGTATGCTGCGCAGCATTCAACAAAAACAAAAGGCTAATAAACTGCTGCAAAAACAAAAACAGGAGATCGATGAAAAAGCCAAAGAACTTTCTGTTCAAAAAGATAACCTGCAGCAATCGTACAACAATGTGGAGCTGCTTGGTGAAATTGGCCGCAAGATCACTTCTTCCCTTTCTGTTGATAAGATCATCAGCACTGTGTACGACAATGTAAATGCACTCATGGATGCCTCCATTTTTGGTATTGGTATTTACCATGATCACACAAAATCCATCGACTTCCCGGCTACGTATGAAAATGGCAAAGCATTGCCTGCTTACTCCAATTCCATTTATGATCAAAACAGGTTTGCCGGTTTGTGTTTCATCAGTGGAAAGGAAATTGTGATCAACGATCTTGGTACGGAGTACAGCAATTACCTGCAACACATGCCCACGCCTATTGAAGGCCAGCAACCGGTATCACTGATCTATCTTCCATTGAAGGCAAAAGAAAAAATGTTTGGTGTTATTACCGTGCAGAGTTTTACGAAGAATGCATTTTCTGATTATCATCTTTACATGCTGCGTACTATTGGCATTTATACAGCCATTGCGCTGGAAAATGCAGAGTCGTTCAAAAAGTTAACAACAACGGTGAACAGTTTGCAGGAAACACAGAAGCAATTGATCCAGTCAGAAAAAATGGCATCGTTGGGTGAGTTAACAGCAGGCATTGCACATGAAATTCAAAACCCGTTAAACTTCGTCAATAATTTTTCTGAAGTAAGTGCAGAGCTTATTCATGAAATGAATGTAGCCATTGAAAAAGGAGATCTGGGTGAAGCCAAAGAACTGGCGCATGATATAAAACGAAACCTGGAAAAAATAAGTCATCATGGTAAGCGTGCAGATGGTATTGTAAAAGGAATGCTGCAACACAGCCGTAACAGCAGCGGTATTAAAGAAGCTGCCGACATCAATGCATTGGCCGATGAGTATTTACGGTTGGCCTATCATGGTTTGCGGGCAAAGGATAAAACATTTAACGCCACCATGAAGACCGACTTTGATGAAAACATCGGAACAGTTCACATTTTTCCACAGGATATGGGAAGGGTAATCTTAAACTTAATTACCAATGCGTTTTATGTGGTGAACGAAAAGAAAAAGTCAGGAGTGGATAATTATGAACCAACTGTTACTGTGAGTACAAAAAAACTGGGCGATAAAGTGGAAGTGACAGTTAAAGACAATGGAAACGGTATTCCTGAAAAAGTGTTTGACAAAATCTTTCAGCCTTTCTTCACCACAAAGCCAACAGGACAGGGAACAGGGTTAGGATTGAGTTTGAGTTATGATATTGTAAAAGCACATGGCGGCGAGTTAAAAGTTGAAACAAAAGAAAATGAAGGAACCATTTTCAGAATTATTTTACCCTTATAAACACTACATGTATCATGAAAATTTTAGTTGTTGATGATGAACAGGATGTTCAGGCACTTTTTGAACAACGCTTCAGACGAGAGATCAAAAACGGTGAGTTCAATTTTGTATTTGCTTTCAGCGGAGAGGAAGCGCTTAGCTATTTAAACAGCCACCAACACGAAGCAGTACTTATCCTTAGCGACATCAATATGCCGGGCATGAGTGGTTTGCAACTGCTGGAAGAAATAAAACATAAACATTACAAGCCACCTCCGGTTGTAATGATCATTACAGCCTATGGTGATGCAGAAAATTTCAATACTGCCAAAAAATTAGGAGCAGATGATTTTTTAACCAAGCCGGTTGATTTTATTGTATTGAAAGAAAAACTTAAAACCATCAATTGATGATAAAAATACTGGTAGCCGATGATGAAGCCGATCTGGAATCACTTATCAGGCAAAAGTTCAGGCAAAAGATACGTGAGCAGCAATATGAATTTGTATTTGCTGCAAACGGGAATGATGCATTGGAAAAAATTCAACAGCAGCCCGATATTGCCATTGTTCTAAGTGATATCAATATGCCGGAAATGGATGGGCTTACATTGCTCACCAAGCTTACCGAAGCAGCACCACTTACCAAAACGGTGATGGTTTCTGCCTATGGCGATATGGAAAACATTCGTGTTGCTATGAACCGTGGTGCGTTTGATTTTATTACCAAGCCGGTAAACTTTGAAGATCTTGAAATAACCATGGAAAAAACCATCCGCTATGTAAACCAGGTAAAAGAAACATTGCAGGCCATTAAGGAAAACAACATCTTAAAAATGTATGTGGATGCTACTGTGCTCAATTTTATGGGCACACGTGAATATGAACAATCGCTGACAGATAACGAAACCGTTGAAGCATCTGTAGCCTTTATTGATATTTGCGATTTTACTGCCATCAGTGAAAAAGAAAATCCTGATACGGTAGTGCACATGCTCAACCGTTATTTCGATCTGATGGTGAAAGAAATTATTGCACAAAATGGTATTGTAGATAAATTCATGGGTGACTGTGTGATGGCCTTGTTCAAAGGCGATTATCATTTAGACAGGGCAATTGACGCATGCCTTGCCATTAAAGGAAAAATTGAAGCGTTACCAAGTGAACATAGCTTTTCGCCCAAAGTAGCCATTGGTGTTCACAGCGGAGAAATGATCTCAGGAAATATTGGTTCAGCTGCTCTTCGTCGTTTAGATTATACCGTTATTGGCGATGTGGTAAACACAGCACAACGTCTGCAGGGCAAAGCAGAGAACAATCAAATTCTTATAACAGAAGAAAGTTATGAGAAGGTGAAGCAATCTTTCCAATGTAATAAGATCGGCAGTGCTGTTTTAAAAAACAAAGAAGCTGAAATAGTGTTGTATGAAGTTGTGAATTAACCAGCAGGCAAACACACAGGCATCACACAACACTGCTTCTTTCTTGCACAATTATTCTTTCGGCACATCATCTTCCATCAGCAAATTTTCTTTTACCTGCTTTTTAATGGGCTGTATTTTCCAATAGGTTAAACTGCGCCAGCACCATTCCAATGGACCAAACCGGAATTTCTTTAACCATAGATGGCTCCAGATGATTTGAATGATCCACACAGCACCCACTACATAATAAATTTCATAGCGCTGCAGTTTACCCATCATACCAAAACCAATACCCAGGAAAAACAGGTTACATATAAACGATTGTGTGAGGTAATTGGTAAATGCCATTTGTCCCACAGGTTGCATGAGTTTAAACAACCAGTTAAACCAACCTGATTTATACAATAACATTATAAGACCAAACAAACCCAGTGAACGGAAGGTGCGTGCCACTTCGTAATATTCTACTACCTGTTTCTTTGTTTGTTCAAACTCACTGAACTTTACATCAAGCATAAATTGAAGCCGGAAATAAGTCAGCAAAAAGCCAATGCCTAAACCAACAACCGCTAACAACAGATATGTTCGTGTGGGTGCATTGCCTGTTATTATTCCGGCTTTAAAGAAAGCCATGCCGATAAACATGAACAACAGAATATCCCACAACCCGTAATACGTGTAGTTCTGTTCTATCATGGCGCTTACATTACTCAAATACTCATACACTTTTTTGTAAGAGCCCAGCGACTTCTCCAGGTTCTTCTTCATATCCTTTCGTAGTGCAGCAGTATCCGATTTTTCTTTTAAACCTGTGTATGCGCCTAATTTTTCTTTTTGCTCATCGGTCAACTTTATTTTGGCCGTATCAATTTTTGAAATGGCTTCACCTTCACGAAACTTCACCTGTTTACGGTATAGCCCAATATTTTCACGTGCAGTCATTAACAGCAACGAAACAAAAGCAGCAATGAGCAACCCTTTTACCGGCACACGCCGAAACGCAAAAGCTACAATGCCCAATATGCCATACTGAAACAGAATATCGCCGGGCCACAATAAAATAAATGCGTTGAACAATCCAAAAACAACCAGCCACAACTGGCGACGTATAAAATATTCAGCCGTTAGTAAACCATCAACACGTTTTTCAAGCCGGCTCACAAATAAAAGAATACCTGCGCCAAACAACATGGAAAACAAAGCCCGTTGTGTTCCTTCAGGAACCATATTAATGAAATACCATACTTTTTGGTTGATGGTTCCCAGCTCATTCATCACAATAAGATTTTCAAAAGCGGGTTCCGGCAGGCC
>JAACZX010000152.1 GCA_009996555.1 Chitinophagaceae bacterium
ACAATTGTATGTTTCACATCAAACAAAAAGTAAAGCGCCTGTTCGTGCGTTGAAAGGATTTAAGCGTATTGCATTAAAAGCTGGCGAAAGCAAAACCATCAGCTTCAAGCTTACACCTGAAGAATTATCATTGGTGAATGAAACAACCGGCAAATATTATCAACCCAAAGGAAACGTACAGATCAGTGTGGGTGGTGGACAGCCAGATGTCAAAAATAAAACAACCAGTAATGTGATTTCTTCACAGCTTATTATTCAATAACATTTACAATCAGTAGTATGAGTTCCAATAAATCAGGCAGAAGAAAATTCTTGCAAGACGCAACAAAGGCTTCCGGCTTAATGCTGTTTGCTCCAATGGCCGGTAAGTTCAAAACTGTGCAATCAACAGAAAAGAAAAAAGAACCTGTTATTGCGCCAGGTAAAATAAAATTTGCAGTTATCAGTATCAATCATCCACACATTTATGGAATGACGGATGCAATCAAAAGAGGTGGTGGTGAACTCGTTGCTGTTTATGCAAAAGAAGCAGATCTGCTGGCTGCTTTTACCAAAGCATATCCGGAAGCAAAGCTGGCAAAAAATGAAAATGAAATTTTAGAAGATAAGTCTATTCATTTAGTACTAAGTTCCGGCATCCCCGATGAACGTGCTCCGCTTGGTATTCGTGTGATGCAACATGGCAAAGATTATTTAACTGACAAGCCGGGCATCATTACATTGGAACAACTGGCGCAGGTTAAAAAAGTGCAGAAAGAAACCAAACGTATTTACTCGATCATGTATAGTGAAAGGCTGGAGAACAAAGGCACAGAAAAAGCCAGTCAGTTGGTAAAAGCAGGTGCCATTGGTAACGTTATACAAACCATCAACCTTGCACCACACCGCATCAGTAATAAATATGGCACATCGGGTTTAGCTGTACGCCCAGATTGGTTTTGGGATAAAAAACGCTATGGTGGAATATTAACTGATATTGGATCGCATCAATTTGATCAGTATTTACATTTTACTAATTCTACAGAAGCAACCGTACTCATGTCGCAGGTTGGCAACGTACATTTTCCGGAAGCTCCTTTATTCGAAGATTTTGGTGATGTGATGTTGAGTGGGAATGGAGGCGTTGGTTACATACGTGTTGATTGGTTTACACCCAACGGGCTTGATAGCTGGGGCGATGGACGCCTAACCATTTTAGGAACTGACGGATATATTGAAGTAAGAAAAAACATCGACATACTCTCCGGTAAAAAAGGCGGCAATCAATTGTACCTCGTCAATCAAAAAGAAACAGTACACATGGATTGTAACAATGAATCACTTCCATTCGGGCCAGCCTTTGTTGATGATGTTGTGAACAGAACAGAAACAGCCATGAGCCAGGCACATTGTTTTTTAGCAACTGAATTAGCCCTAAAAGCACAGAAACAAGCAAAGCTGTTGAAACTGAAAAAATAATTTCAGGCTTACAAAATAACGATGCTTCATTAAAAAGTTTGCCATGCAAAACGAAACCAAACCGGGTATCGCAAGAAGAAAATTTCTGAAAGATACCATCAAGTCAGCAGCAGGCACAGCCATTGCACTGCATCTGCCCACCATTGTTCCTGCAAGTGTGTTTGGAAAAAATGCCCCCAGCAACCGCATCAACATTGCGGCCATCGGCACAGGACGTATTTCACGTGGACATGATATGCCGGGCGTATGGAAATACGATTATGCACAGATCATGGCTGTTTGTGATGTTGATCTGAAACGGGCAAACGAAGGCAAACAACTGGTGAATGAATATTATACCAAGCGGGATAATAAACCATTTGATGGCGTGAAAGTGTACACCGACTTCAGAGAAGTACTGCAAAATAAAGATGTGGATGCGGTGCTCATCAGCACACCCGATCATACACATGCAATGTTGGGTGTTGCAGCTGCACGTGCAGGCAAACATATTTATATGCAAAAGCCTGCATCATTAACCATTGCCGAAGGAAGAGTGATCAGTAATGTGGTGCAGAGGAGCGGCGTAAAATTTCAGATCGGCAGTCAACAGCGTAGTGCAGAGCAATTCCGTTATGGTGCAGAGCTTGTACGTAACGGACGAATCGGTGATTTGAAAACAGTGTATGTTGGTTTACCCGGCGATCCTCCTGGTGGTAAGAAAGAAGAAATGCCTTTGCCGAAAGATTTTAATTATGACATGTGGCTTGCATCAACACCTGAAGTGTATTACACAGAAGACCGTGTGCATCCGCAGGTTGGCTATGGTCGTCCCGGCTGGTTGCGTTGCGAACAGTTTGGTGCAGGTATGATCACGGGTTGGGGTGCGCATCATATCGACAGTGCACATTGGGGTATGGGCATGGAAGCAAGTGGCCCTGTTGAAATATGGACAGAAAATGTTGAGTTTGCAACAGGTGGTTTGTGGGATGTCCATGGCATTTTTAAAACAGGTGCGAAATATGCAAACGGTGTGACGATGATCGTAAGCAATGAATTTCCGAATGGAATCAAATTTGAAGGAACGAAGGGATGGGTATTTGTTTCAAGAGGCGATTACCAGGCAACATCAAGTGACCCTAATGCCGGTACAGTACAGGCAAAGAAAATTGATGCAGGCGATCCTGCTATCCTCACATCAGTTATCGGCAAAAACGAATTTCATTTTACTGTCAGCAAAGATCATCACGGCAACTGGCTGGAAGCAATCCGTGATAATAAGAAGACCATTGCTCCGGTTGAAGAAGCACACCGTGCCTGCTCCGCTTGTTTATTACATCATATTTCCATGAAGCTGAAACGAAAATTGTATTGGGATCCTTCAAAAGAACAATTTAAGAATGATGCAGAAGCCAACAAGATGTTATCGAGACCGCAACGCAAGGGATACGAAGTGAAATAAACACAATCAAAAAAGTTCAACAAAACAATCGATCATGAAACCGTTGTTCATTGCATTCACTTTTGTTTTATCTATTACCATCAGTTCTGCTTCACATGCACAGGTAACATTACCGCAGATCGTACGTGACAGTATGATTCTGCAAAGAGATGTGCCGGTAAACATCTGGGGCTGGAGTGCAGTCAATGAAAAAGTAAGCGTGAAGTTCAACGGTAAAACGTACAAGACAAAAGGGAATGCCGAAGGTAAATGGAGCATCAAACTACCGTCAACAAAAGCTGGCGGTCCTTATACAATTGATATAACTGCCAGCAATAAGATCAGCATCAAAGAAGTGTTGTTTGGGGATGTTTGGTTTTGCAGCGGACAAAGTAATATGGTACATCAACTCAACATTCATGATGTAACGTATGCAAAAGAAATAGCTGAAGCAAATGATCCGCACATACGCCAGTTCTGGATTCCAACACTCACCAGTCTGCAAGGCCCGCAACAGAATTTACCAAGCGGATATTGGAAAGCTGCAGTAGGTGAAGATATTCGCCCCTTCTCAGCCGTTGCATATTTCTTCGCAAAAAATATTTCGGAGAAATACAGAATTCCTGTTGGCATCATCAATGCAAGTGTGGGCGGCACACCAATTGAAGCATGGACAAGCGAAGAAGGATTGAAAGATTTTGCAGCATTGCAAACGACCATCACAAAAAATAAAGACACAGCTTACCTCAACAGTTTCAATCGCAGGCCAACAAATATGCCCCGCATGGCTCCTCCTGTTGATGCAGGATTGAGCGGAACAACAAAATGGTTTGATGTAACCTATGTTCCGAAAGGTTGGCGCAACATCAATATTCCCGGTTATTGGGAAGACCAGGGCATTAAAGATCTGAATGGTGTAGTGTGGTACAGAAAAGAAATAACTATTCCTGCTTCCATGGTTGGCAAAGCTGCCAAAGTTTTCATGGGACGAATTGTTGATGCAGATGAATTATACATCAACGGTGTACGTGTTGGCAACACAACATATCAATATCCCCAACGCCGATATCCTGTACCGGCGAATGTTTTAAAAGCAGGTAAAAATATTTTTGTTGTTCGTGTTACCAACAATGCAGGCAAAGGTGGTTTTGTGCCCGATAAACCGTATTGCATTTTTTCAGGCAATGATACAGTTGATTTGAAAGGAACATGGCAGTACAAAGTTGGCTTGGTAAATCGTCCCTTTGCGGGTGGAGGTTTTGGTGGCGGCATCAATGCACAAAATCAACCAGCAGCTTTGTACAATGCAATGGTAGCTCCTGTCATCAATTACACCATCAAAGGTTTTTGCTGGTACCAGGGCGAAAGCAATGCAGGCAAACCACAGGAATACGGTGCGTTGCAGACTGCTCAAATTCATGACTGGCGCAACAAATGGAAACAAGGCGAATTACCTTTTCTCTATGTGCAATTGCCGGGTTTTATGGATTATAACTATCTCCCTTCTGAAAGCGGCTGGGCCACACTTCGTCAGCAACAATTAAATACACTTACAGTTGCAAATACAGCCATGGCAGTTGCAATAGATCTTGGTGAGTGGAACGATATTCATCCCGACAATAAAAAAGATGTAGGCATTCGTTTGGCATTGGCTGCACGCAAACTTGCTTACAATGAAAATCTCGTGTATTCAGGTCCGTTGTTTCAATCGGCACAAATAGATGGCAATAAGATCGTTGTTTCATTTCAACATACGGGCAGTGGTTTAATTACAAATGATGGCGAAGAGCTGAGTGAATTTGCCATTGCAGGTGCCGATAAAAAGTTTGTATGGGCCAAAGCAAAAATAGAGGGCGATAAAATTGTTGTTTGGAGTGATGAAGTGAAAGAGCCGATGTATGTACGCTATGCATGGGCTGATAACCCGGTGCAACCAAATCTCTACAACAAAGAAAATTTACCTGCTTCGCCTTTCACAAATGAAAAGTAAATAACAAAAATGAAGAAAGCATTCTGTTTAGTTGCAGTATTCATTGGGATATTTCTTGTCCGCTCTAACGGTCAGGGACAATTACCACATTTAGCAAAAGTTGGAAATAAAACGCAACTCATTGTACAGGATCAACCGTTTTTGGTATTAGGTGGAGAACTGGGTAACTCAACTGCTACTACCATAGAAAACATGGAGCCCGTTTGGCCACGGCTGAAGGCGATGAATTTAAATACAGTACTGATTCCTGTCTATTGGGAATTGATTGAAGCAGAAGAAGGTCGTTTTGATTTCTCACTTTATGAATCAATCATTACAGAAGCCCGGAAGAATGATCTCAAAATTATATTCTTGTGGTTTGGTGTTTGGAAGAACAGCATGAGCAGCCATGCACCAGCATGGGTGAAACGTAACCAACAAAAATATCCCCGTGTAAAAGATGAAAAAGGAAAGAGTCTTGAAATTTTAAGTTCCTTCAGTAAAGAAGTGCTGGATGCCGATATAAAAACATTTGAAAAACTAATGACGTTTATAAAAGCTGTAGATCAAAATCATCAAACAGTAATTATGATACAGCCTGAAAATGAAATTGGCATGTTATCATCTGCAAAAGATTATCATCCATTGGCTGAAGAAGCATTCAAAAAAAATGTACCAGCAGAAGTGATCAGTTATCTGCAAAAAAAGAAAGATCTGCTTGTACCCGAATTGCAAAACGCATGGAAACAGGCTGGCTCTAAAACAAAAGGAAACTGGCAGGAATTGTTTGGCAACGGATTGTACACCGATGAGCTATTTATGGCGTACTACTATTCTGTATTCATGAACAAGCTGATTGCTGCAGGTAAAAAGATCTATCCGCTGCCGATGTTTGTGAATGCAGCACTCAATCGTCCGGGTAAACTGCCGGGAGAATATCCCAGTGCAGGACCACTCCCTCATTTGATGGATGTATGGAAAGCAGGAGGAACTTCAATTGATTTTATGAGTCCGGATTTTTACAATCCTGATTTTAAATACTGGAACGATCTGTATACACGACAAGGTGATCCGTTGTTTATTCCGGAGCATGCATTTGATGCAACAGTTGCCGCAAAAGCATTATTCACATTTGCACAGTATGAAGGCATTGGCTTTTCGCCCTTTTCAATTGAATCAAACCATAGTGAATCACTGGCGAACATGTATGCGCTGCTG
>JAACZX010000153.1 GCA_009996555.1 Chitinophagaceae bacterium
GGTTTTCTTTTTTTGGCACGAACTCCTTTTTTCTGAAACCCCTTATAGCAAAGGGTTCTGTCATTTTTCTGTTGTTTGGCCTGGCCCTTGCCAATTATTAGCCGTACCAAATTACCAAACAATGGAACAGAGTAACAACAACCCCTATCCAGGGATAGAATCCTGGCACCTCTTAGCAGCAGTATTCTCATTTATTATCCTGTCAGGAATTGTTTACCGCATCATAAACGCAATCGCATGACAACACTATTACTTCTTGCAGCAGGTCTTCTCTGCTTCGTTTTGTTTTTTAAAAGCATTGATTACTTCGAAAAATTCTGAACATGACCGCACTATTCATCATCGCTATTCTCGTGTTTCTCTACATGTGTTATGTACTGATAAAACCCGAAAAATTTTAACCAATCAATTTCCTCCACATGAATACAGAATTATCAGGCATATTGCTCATGTTCGGCTTGGCGCTGGCCATGGGTATTCCTTTAGGAAAATATATTGCCCGGGTGTATGCAGGTGAAAAAACACTGCTCGACCCTGTTATGAACCCACTTGAAAAACTATTCTTCCGAATCAGCGGCATCAATGCAGGCAAACAAATGAACTGGAAACAACACATGGTTGCCATGCTGTTCATCAATATGCTCTGGTTTTTACTGGGCATGTTTGTATTAATGAACCAAAGCTGGTTACCACTGAATCCTGATGGCAACCCCAACATGTCACCCGACCTGGCATTTAATACCAGCATCTCGTTTGTGGTGAACTGTAACCTCCAACACTACCCCGGCGAAACGGGTTTAAGTTATTTAGCGCAACTGTTTTTAATGTTCTTACAGTTTGTAAGTGCAGCAACCGGCATGGCCGCAGCAGCGGTGTTATTCTTTGCAGTAAAAGAAAAATCAACAACTGAACTCGGCAACTTTTACCAACTCTTTTTAAAATCAATTACAAGAATCTTAGTACCCATTTCTATCATCATCGCCATTTTATTTTTATTGAACGGCATGCCGATGGGTTTCGAGGGAAAAGACACAATCACATCTTTGCAAGGCGACACCATGCATGTATCCAGAGGACCTGTTGCTGCCTTTGTTCCCATCAAGCATCTTGGCACAAACGGTGGTGGTTTTTTTGGCGCCAACAGTGCACACCCGCTCGAAAACCCCAGCTACTTTACCAACGTCATTGAAATGATCGCACAGCTCATCATTCCTTTTGCCATGGTGTTTGCATTCGGCTTTTTCCTGCGCAGAAAAAAACTATCGTGGATGATTTTTACTGTAATGACAGTTGGATTTCTATTACTGGCGATCCCCAATATCATCATGGAAACAAAAGGCAATCCTGCCATTGCCGCAATGGGTGTCGATAACAGTCTTGGCGCCATGGAAGGAAAAGAAGTGCGCATTGGTGCAGCAGCATCCGGTTTCTGGAGTATTGCCACTACGGTTATTTCAACAGGTTCGGTAAACGCCATGCACGACAGCACCATGCCTTTGAGTGGTATGAACGAATTACTGGCCATGATGATCAACGCATTTTACGGTGGTTGCGGCGTAGGCTTACTCAACTTTTTTGTCTTCATCATTCTTGCCGTGTTCATCAGCGGATTAATGGTGGGCCGCACGCCGGAGTTCATGGGTAAAAAAGTGGAAGCAAGAGAAATGAAAATTGCCACGATCATTGCATTGCTGCATCCATTGCTGATATTGGCTGGCACTGCACTATCAAGCTATTTGTATATGCATAATCCTGCGAATGCTGCATGGTTAAACAATCCCGGTTATCATGGTTTCAGTGAAATGTTGTACGAAAACACATCTGCTGCTGCAAACAACGGAAGTGGCTTTGAAGGATTGGGCGATAATAATTTGTGGTGGAACATCAGCACTGGATTTATATTGATCCTTGGTCGTTTCTTACCCATCATCGGGCCGGTGGCTATTGCCGGTTTACTGGCAACAAAAAAATACATACCCGAAAGTGCAGGCACACTTAAAACAGATACGTCCACCTTCGGCATCATGATCATTGCTGTAATTGCCATCATTACAGCACTGGCTTTCTTTCCGGCATTGGCACTGGGGCCTGTTGCTGAATATTTTACCCTCAATCCTTAACAAGGATTTGAATGCACTGATTGATCAGTTTACTTAAAGCATAAAATCATGTCACAACATCATAAACAAAATAAATTATTTGAAAGCAGTTTGCTGAAAGAAGCATTCCTGCAATCATTTACAAAACTCAGTCCTGCAAAAATGTTTCGTAACCCTGTTATGTTTACGGTGTGGATCGGCACAGTTGTAATGACCGCAGTATGTGTCTGGATCGCCGCTGGTGAAGCCAGCCAGGGAAGCCTCACTTACAATATTGTAGTTACTTCTGTTTTATTCATCACATTACTCTTCGCCAACTTTGCTGAAGCATTGGCCGAAGCAAGAGGTAAAGCACAGGCCAACAGTTTACGCAAAACAAGAGAAGAAACAGCTGCCCGTTTAATTCAGCCTGTTGGTGATGTATTTATGAATGAAGAAAAGATCATTCCTTCTTCTCAACTGAAAAAAGGCGATGTATTCATTTGCGAAGCAGGCGATATTATACCATCTGATGGAGAAATAATTGAAGGACTTGCCACCATTGATGAAAGCGCCATCACCGGTGAAAGTGCTCCTGTTATTCGTGAAGCGGGTGGCGATAAAAGCAGTGTAACAGGTGGCACCAAAGTATTAAGCGATCATATTAAAGTGAGAGTAACAACAGAACAAGGCGAAAGTTTTCTCGATAAAATGATCGCATTGGTTGAAGGCGCAAGCAGGCAAAAAACACCGAATGAAATTGCACTCACAATTTTACTGGCAGGTTTTACATTGGTGTTCATCATTGTTACAGTTACATTAAAGCCATTTGCAGATTTTGCACAAACGCCTATAACCATTGCAGCTTTTCTTGCGTTGTTTGTTTGTCTGATTCCCACCACTATTGGCGGATTGTTGTCTGCTATTGGTATTGCTGGAATGGACAGGGCCTTACGTGCAAACGTGATCACTAAAAGTGGTAAGGCCGTAGAAACTGCAGGCGATGTGGATGTGTTGCTGCTCGATAAAACAGGCACCATCACCATTGGCAACAGAAAGGCAACACATTTTTATCCGGCCAATGGTGTTACTGCTGATCACTTTCAAAAAGCGGTTGTGCTCAGTTCAATGACGGATGATACTCCGGAAGGAAAATCAATTGTTGAATTGGCAGAAATTGATACAACAAATTTCAAACTCAACAATCCACGTTATATCAAGTTCACAGCCGAAACAAGAACATCAGGTATAGATGTGGATGGAGTACGTATCCGTAAAGGGGCAGCAGATGCTATCCGTAAATTATGCGAAGCGAAAGGCAATGCATTTCCAAAAGAAACAGAAGAGCTGGTGAAAACAATTGCAGGCAATGGCGGCACACCGTTAGTGGTTTCAGAAAATGAACAGGTAATTGGTGTAATTGAGTTGCAGGATATTATTAAACCAGGTATACAGGAACGTTTCGAACGCCTCCGTAAAATGGGAATTAAAACAGTGATGGTAACAGGTGATAATCCGTTAACAGCAAAATACATTGCAGAGAAAGCAGGTGTGGATGATTTTATTGCCGAAGCAAAACCGGAAGATAAAATGAATTACATCCGTGCCGAACAGGCAAGTGGCCGGCTTGTAGCAATGATGGGCGATGGCACCAACGATGCACCTGCACTTGCACAAGCCGATGTGGGTGTGGCCATGAACAGCGGTACACAGGCTGCAAAAGAAGCAGGCAATATGGTTGATCTGGATAACGATCCTACCAAGCTGATTGAAGTAGTAGAGATCGGTAAACAATTACTGATGACACGAGGTACACTCACCACTTTTAGTATTGCAAACGATGTGGCAAAATATTTTGCGATTGTACCTGCCTTGTTCATTAGTTCAATTCCTGCATTGCAGGGGTTAAATATTATGCAACTGCATAGCCCGGAAACAGCTATTCTTTCAGCAGTGATCTTTAACGCTGTTATTATTCCATTGCTGATTCCCTTAGCACTGAAAGGCGTTACATACAAACCTATTGGTGCAAGTGCATTGCTCCGCAGAAACCTGTTCATTTATGGTTTAGGTGGCATTATTGTACCATTTATTGGCATTAAGCTCATTGATTTACTTGTTTCATTATTCTTCTAAAAACAGTTATATGAAAGAACATATTTTTCCCGCAATAAAACTAACAGCATTGCTTTTGTTATTATGTGCAGGTGCCTATCCCCTTTTAGTTTGGGGTATTGCACAGGCTACCCCGCAAAAGGGAAAAGCAGAAATCATAGAAGCAAATGGCAAACGTTTTTATGCCAACCTTGCCCAGAAATTTACTGATGATCATTACTTCCAAAGCCGCCCTTCGGCTGTAGATTATAATGCAGCAGGATCGGCAGGCAGTAACAAAGGCCCTTCCAATACAGATTACCTTGCAGCTGTTCAATCAAGAATTGATACCTTCTTGGTACACAACCCCGGCATTGATAAAAAAGAAATCCCTGTTGATCTTATTACTGCAAGCGGCAGCGGATTAGATCCGGATATTTCGGTACAGGCAGCTTTCGTACAGGTAAAGCGTATTGCAAAAATCAGAGGTATTGCAGAACAAAACCTGCGTGAACTGATCATTAACCAAACACAGCCACCACTTGCAGGCATGCTTGGCCCTGAAAAAATAAATGTACTGCAACTGAACCTTGCGTTAGATCAATTAAAATAAACAGGAGAATGAAAAAAACAATGAGTGCACTTACAGGTATACTGCTTACCGTAACAATACATGCACAGAGCGACAGTACAAAAAATCCTTTCAGCATCAATGCTTATGCTGAAACTTATTATAGTTACGATTATGGAAAACCGTTAAATGGTAACCGGCCGGGCTTTACATATTCACATAACCGCCACAACGAGTTTAACCTCAACCTCGGTTATGTAAAAGCAGCTTATCAAACAGAAAATGCCAGGGCAAATCTTGCACTGGCAGCAGGCACTTATATGAATGCCAACTATGCAGCTGAGCCCGGTGCTCTGCTGAATCTGTACGAAGCAAATGCAGGTGTAAAAATTTCAAAGAAAAACAATCTGTGGATCGATGCAGGTATACTGCCTTCGCATATTGGTTTTGAAAGTGCAGTGGGCAAAGATTGCCAGACATTAACAAGAAGCATTTTAGCCGACAACTCTCCTTATTACGAAGCAGGTGCAAAAATCACTTATACTTCCAACAATAGTAAATGGCTTGTAAGCGGATTAGTATTGAATGGATGGCAGCGTATTCAACGTGTAGCAGGAAACAGTACGCCTGCGTTTGGCCACCAGTTAACCTGGAAACCCACAGCAAATATTACACTCAACAGCAGCTCGTTTATTGGTAGTGATAAACCAGACAGCGTAAAACAAATGCGTTACTTCCATAATTTCTATGGTGTTTTCCAGTTGACTGAAAAGCTTTCCTTAACAACAGGTTTTGATATGGGCGCCGAGCAAAAAACAAAGGGCAGCAGCAGTTACAACAAGTGGTATTCCCCTGTTGTAATTTTAAAGATCAGTCCTGATACAAAGAATAGTATTGCTGCGAGGGTTGAATATTACAGCGATAAAAACGGAGTGATCATCGCAACAGGAACACCCAATGGTTTTAAAACATGGGGCTATTCGTTAAACTATGATCGAAACATTGGCAGCAATATGCTTTGGCGAATGGAAGGCAGAAGCTTTTCAGCGAAGGATAAACTATTCATGAAAAACGGCGAAGCAGTTTCATCAAACTTCTTTTTAACCACATCCTTTGCAATTTCTTTCTGATGACAGACAAAGAGCAAACAGTACAGCATTTTCTCGACCTGATTAAAAAATCAAGACGGGGTAAGTTTAAGATCTACATCGGCATGAGTGCTGGTGTAGGTAAAACGTACCGCATGTTGCAGGAAGCACATGCATTGCTGCGTAATGGTATTGATGTGAAAATTGGTTATATAGAAACACATCAG
>JAACZX010000154.1 GCA_009996555.1 Chitinophagaceae bacterium
TTCTGTGTTTCGAAGTTGTATCCTTCGTAACCACCTGTATTAATGCCGTATTCGCTTTTAAGGAATGTGCTCAGGTTATCAAGATCTGTTGCAAGAACAGGAGTTAACTGAGGATTACCATCGTTTACACCTGGTCTTTTGGCCAGCCAAATTTGACCAGGGCTTGTTCTTTGCTCGTACTCAGCATTAACGAAGAAGAACAATTTATCTTTAATGATCGGGCCGCCAATGCTACCACCATAAATCTGTGTTTTACGTGGCTGGTTGGCAACTGTTTGTTTCAACACTTTTGTTCCGTTGAAAGACTGATCTCTGTAGAAACTGTATGCAGTTCCGTACCAGTTATTTGTACCACGACGGGTTACAGCATTTACACCACCGCCAATAAAACCAGCCTGGCGAACATCATAAGGAGCAATGTTTACCTGGATCTGATCAATGGCATCAATCGAAACAGCTGAAGTTGCACCTCCGGGAACAAAACCATCACCACTACGGCCAAAGTTGTTGTTGAAGAGCGAACCGTCAATCGTAAGGTTATTATACCTGTTATTCATACCAGCAAAGCTGTTTCCATTTGATTGTGGAGTTGCTCTTGTAACTGCTGTAAGGCTGCGACTGATGTTAGGCAGATTGGTTACTTGTCTTCTTGAGAAATTGCTGCTGGCACCGGTTTTTTGTGACCCTGATCTGCCAGTAACCACCACTTCAGACAAAGAAACTTCCTGCTCTCCAATTTCAATTGTAACATCATACTTATCACCGAGTGGTACGTTTACGTCGGTAAGATTAAATGACTGGTAGCCAACATAGCTCGCAGAGATAGAGTAAGGGCCGCCGGGAATTACACTAACAATGTCAAAGCGACCACCTGCACGTGAAACAACCGTGTAAATTGTTCCCGTAGGCTCATGCTTTGCAATAATTGTAGCTCCTGTTAAAAGAGTTCCTTTCTTGTCTTTTACAACACCGGTAATACTACCTGTTGTAACCTGCGCAAACGTAATGGCTGTTAAAAACAGCATTACCGTCAAAAGCAGTAGTTTTCTGATTTTTAGCATACTTGTATAGTTTTACGTGTGCAAATAAACGACAAACTTCTCTTCGTTTATCAAGTAAATATTAACATATCGTAAAGAAAGACAATGCTGTTTATGCGCATGCTGCAAGATGCATGCAGCGTTTTTAAACAGTTTCAGTCTGTTGCATTTTGAGGGATGGTTTTAAACTAACTTTGCAGCCTAAAATTTCAGCATGCTTCATAGTATAGAAAGTGCAATTGAGGATATCCGCAACGGGAAAATGGTGATTGTGGTGGATGACGAGGATCGTGAAAATGAGGGCGATTTTATTATTGCAGCCCGGCACACAACCCCGGAAGTGATCAATTTTATGAGCAAGGAAGGGCGTGGACTCATTTGCGCCGCTTTAACTGATGAGCGTTGCCAGGAACTGAAGCTGGAGCCGATGGTTTCTTCAAACACATCTTTACACGAAACCGCTTTTACTATTTCTGTTGACCTGACTGGACCCGGCACCGGTACGGGCATTTCAGCCCAGGATCGGTCAAAAACCGTTCAGGCACTGATTAATAAAGACACAAAGCCGGAAGAACTGGCCCGGCCGGGACATATTTTCCCCCTTCGTGCAAAACCGGGCGGGGTGTTGCGCCGCAGCGGCCATACCGAAGCTACCATTGATCTTGCCCGTTTAGCAGGTTTTGAACCGGCAGGTGTGCTGGTGGAGATCATGAATGAAGATGGCAGCATGGCCCGCTTACCACAGCTGGAACTTATTGCAGAAAAGTTTGACCTCAAGATCATCTCCATCAAAGACCTCATCGAGTACAGGTTAAAAACCGATTCACTGATTGAGGAGATTGTACGGGTGGATATGCCTACTGCATACGGTCATTTTACATTGGTGGCCTTCAAAGAAAAAGAAACGGGTAATGAGCACCTTGCTCTTATAAAAGGAACATGGGAAACAGATGAACCTGTATTGGTACGGGTGCATTCATCTTGTTTTACAGGCGATATCCTCAGCTCCCTCCGTTGCGATTGCGGTGAGCAATTGCACAGTGCCATGCAGATGGTGGAAAAAGAAGGCAAAGGTGTGGTGTTATACATGAACCAGGAAGGCAGAGGCATTGGCCTGTTCAATAAGTTGAAAGCCTACAAGCTGCAGGAAGAAGGACTTGATACAGTTGAAGCCAATCTGCATTTAGGGTTACCAATGGATGCAAGAGATTATGGTGTAGGCGCACAAATACTCCGTACACTGAATGTGACCAAACTGAAGCTCATCAGCAATAATCCAAAGAAAAGAGCAGGCTTGCTTGGTTATGGTCTTGAAATAATTGAAACTGTTCCTGTACAGATTACACCTAATAAATACAATCAAAAATACCTGGAAACAAAGCGTGATAAACTGGGTCACGAGATCTTAAAGTAAGATCACATTTCAAAGTCACGTACATAAGAGAAGCTGATACCCGTGCGGTTGGCTGCACGCCAGAGTACATCAAATACGCTGCGGTAAAAACCAATGAGGCGAAGTTTACCATCGGAGGTAAGCAGCCATTCCAATGTAAAATCCGGAGTGAGTTGGTTATTGTTTTGAATGGGTGCATTCTGTCCTGTGTTTACCAGCATTGAACCGCCTGCTTTTAACACCAGTCTGCCGTTGAGGAATCGTTTCGTTACACCAATTCTTCCCGTTCCGCCTATACCTGCAAATCCATTTGCCTGTGCCTGTGCTCCTGAAATAAGACCGGGTGTAAAGGTTACATAAGGGTCAAGGTTAAGTTTATTAATACCCGGAATATTTTTTAAGGCAAGACCCAAACCTGTTTCTACCTGCTGGGCAAGAAATTCAGTAATTGTTCCCGCAACACTTGTGCCTATACCGCCGATTGTGTTTGCTGCATTTGTACTGTTTGACATAAACTGATTGAACACCAATAATGAGAACACCTGGTTATTCAATTCATTCGGGTTACTGTAAATACGCTGGAAGCCATTAATGGTAATCGGGTTATTTCTGCAAGGATGATCGGGCGGTAATTCAAAGCGAAACGAAATAACAGGATTGGTTAATGTATTGGAAAGATTACTGATTACCGTAAGCGAACTTTGTTCGTTACTGCTGCAACCAGCTGCAAGATCAGCCGGCAGAGCAATTCTGTCAATGATATAACGGGCGTCAATATTTATACGTGCATTGTAAGGATTACCATTCCATTCAACATAACCACTGTTGATGAGAAATTGCTTTTTGAATAATGCCTGCCAGTTGAAGGTGTATTTCCCGTTTGTGATATTATACCTTCCTGTCATGCTTGTACCTTCATTGGTACTGGTGCGGATGTTGAGATAACCATCACCCTGTCCTTCAATAATATCATTTGTTACTTCGTCAAGTATCAGGTAAATTTTTGCAAGTGGATTGGCATATACATCAAGATCCACGGTCATGTTGGATGACTCTTTCACTTTTGATTCCACTTTCATTTCCTTACCATACTTGCGGAACACAATAAAATCGGCTGTGCCCGTAACCCGTGAATCGGAAGTGGGCAAGTACACTTTTGAACTATCGGTTGGCTCACCTGAAAAACGTAATACCAGATTGTCAACAGGGCCACGAACTGTGCCGCTTGCGTTGGCAACCACATGGCCATAGAACAGGCTGTTGTCTTTCTTTGTTGTGTTCAGTACAAGAAAACCACGCCGCTCATCATTTGCATGAAACTCCATGTTGAACGACATGTTGCTGAAAAACTGGTGCTTCATTTTTCCGGAGAACGTTGCTTTTCGTTTAGCCACATCCGTGAGGGTGAGGGTGCCAAAGTCAATTTCGCCTTCACGGAAAATAATTTCAGCGCCATCATTCATACTGTAACGGCACTTTGTGTAATCCAGTACAAATGATGCATTGCTTAGTTTTACAGTGCCAATAAAGTCAGGCTTTTTTGCATTTCCTTTCATACGGATAGTGCCATTTGCCACCCCGTCCATACCCGTCATAATAACGGAAAGATATTTTTCAAGAATACTCAGCTTCAGTTCTTTTGCCTCAATTACCTGGTCGATCTGCGGGTTCTTTGGATCTTTCAGATTGATTTTGCCACTGCTCAGAAAATCATACAGCGGATTCTCCGATTTTATTTCCGTATTCACTTCGCCTGTAGCTACATTGTAATTGCCGTTGATCTTTACAACACCAATTGAATCGTTGTTGAATCTGAATTTTTCTGCCTGCAGGTTAGCATCAATACTGACTTTGCCGTAAGGATTTTTTATATCAACACGACCGGTTACCTGTCCTTCAAGCCGTGGATCTTTTAACAGGTAAGGCATCACATCTTCAATGTGTACTTTATTCAGTTCTACAATAAAATCTTCAGAGCTTCCATCATCAGAAAACTCTGTTCTTGCCTCAATGGATTCGTTACCTGATTCAAGCCTGATCTTTTCAGAATGAATCATCTGTTTGCCGATGAACAGATCGCTGTTGTTTTCAATATTCCATACCTTTTCATTGATCACTAAAGTGGAAGGTTGAAATACAATGCCAACACCTTCACGGGTTGTATGAATGCGGGCATTGAGGTTTGCATCTTTTAGTGTTTGTGAAGCTCTTGTGCGGATGTTAACAGAGCCGGTATCATTTGCTGCAGAAAGGGTAAAAGTTGTTTGCGGCAAACTAAGGCTGTCGTTAAAAATCACTTCATGAATGGCTCCGTTCAGGTCAAGTTTCTTATAGTCGCCTGTTGCATTGATGGCAATACTGTTGAATGCAATGTCCTTGTATTTGAAAACAGGAACATCTGTTTTCAGGTTAAATGTACTTTCATTGGTGCTGATGCGGCCACTGATGGTACTGTTATCAAAACCTTTTACGGGCAAATCAAACAGATCAATATACTCAGCAATATTTTTTGTAGTGATATCAAATGTAAAATCCTGGTCTTTTACCTGCTTCTTTGGCTGAGGAATGTAGGCCGGGAAATAAGTATGAAGAAATGATAAAGCGGTATTTGGCAGATCAAGGATGTTGAAATTGCCGAGTATGTTTACATCGGCTTCATTACTTCTTGCACGCAGGCTTTTCTTTCCATCAACAATAACTGATGAAAGCGTAAAGTAATCGAATGATAATTGATCAGTATCGTTTGTCAACACTGCATTTTGCAGGTTGGCTGTACCAAGAAAGTCGTCGATATTTTTTCCTTTAAAGTCAAGATCAACATAAGATTTTAAGCTCATGTTTTTGTTCAGCAAACCCAATGCTTTAAAATTGATGCGGTCAATATCTCCTGTTACTTTGTACACAGGTGTATCCTTGCTGAGGTTTACCATGCCGGTAAGATTCACCATCAGGTTACTGTCTTTAACAATAAAGCTTCCATCAAATTTGCGTTTTTCATACACGCCTTTTGCTTTAATGTTATTGTAAGTATAACCATTGAGGTAAAAAGTCTGGATGTTGCCATCAACTTCAGCAAACAATGTTTTAGGATCAAAGCCACGGCCTTTCAGTGATCCATCCATAACAATAGTGCCAAACAGCGTATCCTTAATAAATGTACCTAATGCAAACCCGTTTGTTTTGATTTTTCCAGAATAGATCGGATCACTTTTATCTGGCAGCTTCAGGTTAAGATCTGTTACTAATGTGCCGAGGTTTGTCTGGATGGTGCCATAAGTAACAAAGTCTTTAAAGAATCCTGTGTATGATCCGGAAAAATTCAGATAGCTGATCTTTGAAATTGCGGGATACGTTACATCTCTCAAAGGCGGGTAAATGGAAGCGGCATCTTCGTATGAAGTTTGCAGCCTGTTTGCTTTCAGGTCAAGAAAGGTTGCATTGATGTCGGGCAACCCATCCATCGTAAAACTTCCATCAAGCACTGTTTGCCGTAATGTGTTAATAACAATATCGGTTCCTTTCAAATGATCAACAGTGCCTCTTACTTTTCCTTCTATTGAAATGCGGTCGTTCCAGTCTTTTAATACGGGTGCAAAAAAAGCAATATCATCGCTGTGCAGTTC
>JAACZX010000155.1 GCA_009996555.1 Chitinophagaceae bacterium
GTGATGTAACAGCTACATACACAAGAACAGCAGGTGAAACAGTATTGGGTTCTCCATATACCATCAGTGCAACACTTGCTGGAGTATTGAGTAATTATAATATTACCTATAACACCGCTGGCTTCACGATCAATGGAGTTACCATTGATGCTTCTGCATCCAGTGCAACTGTACCAATTGGACAAACAGCAAAATTGAAAGCCGTTGTAACCGATGGAACAACAGGCGTGGCAGGCGTAGCAGTTAAATTTGAGATCAAAAACTCTACTGGCACTATTATTCAAACAAAGAATACAAGTTCCGGAGCTGGGGGATTGATTGATATTGCTGCAGATGCATTGACATTGGGCGTATACCAGGTTATTGCAACAGCAGGAGATGGATGTGGTACATCAACAGCATATATTACAATGTATGATGCAAATGAGAACTTTGTAACAGGTGGTGGTTGGATCAACTCTCCGGCTGGAGCATTAACAGCAGACCCATCTGTTGTTGGTAAAGCAAACTTCGGTTTCGTATCGAAGTACAAGAAAGGAAGCAGCCAGGTTGATGGTAATACCGAATTCCAGTTCAATGCAGGTAATATCAACTTCAAGAGTACAATGCATGAGAGTGGTTCACTTGTTATATCAGGTGGTAAAGCAACATACAGAGGATCGGGTACTGTAAATGGGAATACTGGATACAAGTTCGTAATTGTTGCCATGGACGGCAATTGGAATAACGGATTTAATCCCGATAGGTTCCGTATTAAGATTACAACCACAACCGGGCAAACTGTATACGACAATCAAATGAACAGTGCAGAAAATGCAGATGATGCAACAATCCTTGGCGGCGGCTCAATTGTTATTCATGAAACAAAGAAGAAAACATCTAACCGCATGGATCCGGGTACACTCATACTCGCTCCGCAGGAGTTTGCAGTAAAAGTATTTGGTAATCCAAGCCTCAGCAGTTTCCGTCTGCAACTGCAAAGCAGCGATCTGTTTACTAAGTTCACCGTAAAAGTGGTGGATGTGAACGGAAGACTGATGGAAGTGAAAGAAAACCTGTATGCCGGACAGGTGATTGAACTGGGAGCAGCTTACAAACAAGGTGTTTACTTTGCTGAAGTAACACAAGGGGCAGGCAGGAAAGTGGTGCAGCTGGTGAAAGCAGGAAAAGAATAGGAGGTTAAAAACAGATATATAAGGCCGGTTGCGAAAGTAACCGGCCTTTTATTTAATTCGTTTCTTTTTTTGATTTGGCAGATCGACAACGATCGCTGCAATAGTTTACTTCATCCCAAACCTTCTTCCCTGCCCGTTCCGGTCAGGCGGGCATTTCTTTCGCCAGCTGAAGGGGCGGTTACAAACAACGCAGATCTTTTGTGGCAAATGCTCTTTCTTGTGTGCCATGCAGGTACAACAAACAAAGCAAGACAATGTTGCTGATTACAAAGTTGAAATTGTCAGGAGAGCTGCTGTGTAGAAAATCTTTTCTCAGGCTTTCTTAATTCATTCTTGAAACAAGACCATTGCTGCGTTTAAGAATGTAAATACGTTTGTTTTCAAAATAATCAGGACGACCGGTACTGTTGTTCAGGATCGGTTTAAAATCATATTCAGTAAATAAGCGATAGCTGCGGTCATTTAAATGCTGCATTAATTCATCATCGTAACGTACCAGCAGGTTAATGAAATGCCAGCTTAATTCAAATGCTTTATACGCAACATCCGAAGGACGACCGTAAGTAAGATCAGTAAACTTTTTTGTGAAGTTTGTATAAGCAACTGTACCGGTATTAAAAAAAGTGGCGCTGTGATAAATTGGTAATTCCTTGTACTCCGGTTTGCTGATGTCTTTTAATCCATCCCAGGTAGGCATACCCATTAACTCTACCGGATATGTTTTGTGGATGCTGCTGGCTGTATGGATCAGCTTCATGCCAAACGCTTCATCCAATGATCCGCAAATGATAAAATTAGTTTTATTACTGTCGAGATTAACAGTAAGGTCTGCAGCCGTAAATGCATCATTCAGTGTAACGGTTTTCCATTTTAATAGCTGCCCGCCGCTTGCACTTTTATTGAACGAAGTAAAATAAGAAGCAAGACGGTCTTCCTGCTGCCCACGCCTGCGCACATACACAAGATTGGCTGTTGGGTGATTCCGCATAATGAAATTGTAAATGGCTTCGCAGTGAACAGGAAGCGTAGAGTTTACAATAACGGTAAACGGATTATTGGTAACACCGCCATCGTTGGGAAATGTTGCTGATACAAACGGGATATTCTTTTGCAATGCAAGATCGGCCAGTGAACGGTAATCGGTACCACTTACAGAACCGATCATCAGGTCAAGCGAGTCGAATGTATTTTTTGCATGCAGTACCGAAATACTTTGCTCAGCCGAACGCAGATCATAGACCGTTACTTCAATGTGTTTACTGCTGTTCGAAAAAGAATCAACAGCAAGCAATGCACCTTGCACAAAATCAAGACCGGGCAACAGGTGTCTCGGCATCTGGTTGGTGAATTTATACGTGCTGCCTGCAAAAGAGGAATCGAGGTATAAACTTGCGAATATGCCTACACGGTATTTTTTTTCAGTATTCTGCGCATTTGTTGCAACGCATGCTGCAACAAATACAAATGCAATAACTAGTTTTTTCATATTCCTGGTTGCAAAGAGAGATGATTATTCCCACTCGATGGTTGCAGGTGGTTTGCTGCTGATATCATATACCACCCGGTTAATTCCTCTTACTTTGTTGATGATTTCATTCGAAATATGTGCCAGAAATTCGTAAGGCAGGTGTGCCCAGTCGGCCGTCATACCATCAACAGATGTAACAGCTCTCAACGCCAGCGTAAATTCATACGTCCGTTCATCGCCCATTACACCCACACTTTGCACAGGCAGCAGAATAGCGCCGGCCTGCCAAACTTTATCGTACAGTCCATGTTCTTTTAAACCGTTGATGAAAATAGCATCGGCACGTTGCAGCAGGTCAACTTTCTCTTCCGTTATTTCTCCAAGAATACGAATGGCCAAACCGGGACCCGGGAAAGGATGACGGTTCAGCAGATCAGCAGGAATGCCCAGCTCTGCACCCACACGTCTCACTTCATCTTTAAATAAATAACGCAATGGCTCTACCAGTTCAAGTTTCATGGTATCAGGCAAACCACCAACGTTATGATGCGATTTAATGGTAACAGAAGGACCATGCACACTTACACTTTCAATCACATCAGGATAGATCGTTCCCTGGCCCAGTAATTCAACACCTTCAATGGTATGCGATTCTTTGTCGAACACTTCAATGAATGTGCCGCCAATGATCTTTCTTTTTTCTTCGGGGTTGCTCTTGCCTGCCAGTTTGGTATAAAAATGCTCACGTGCATCAACACCTTTTACATTTAAACCAATAGTGGCATACGTGTCAAGTACCTGTTGAAATTCATCTTTACGCAGCACACCATTGTCTACAAAAATGCCAAACAGGTTTTTGCCGATGGCTTTGTGAATAAGGGTGGCAGCAACGGTTGAATCAACACCACCGCTCAATGCCATAATTACTTTGCGGCTGCCGATCTGTTTCTTTAAAGCTTCCACTGTTTCGTTTACAAAAGAAGCCGGAGTCCACTCGGCTTTGCAACCGCAGATATCGGTGAGGAAATTTTTAATGATCTTTTTACCTTCTGTTGAATGATATACTTCCGGGTGAAACTGTAAGCCATATAACGGGTTGGCATAGCCGCTGGTTGCACGGAAGGCAGCAACAGGAATCGAGTCGGTAACAGCCATTACTTCAAAACCATCGGGCAATGCAAGGATGCTGTCGCCATGGCTCATCCACACCTGCGAAGTAGCACTGATATCTTTTAATAACACATCTGTTTTTTGTATCTGCAGCGAAGCACGGCCGTATTCACGCTTTTCACTTTTTTCTACACGTCCGCCAAGTTGTTTGGCTGTTAATTGTGCGCCATAACAAATGCCCAGAACAGGGAGCGATTTGGTGAGCAACTCCACATCAACCACGGGTGCTTTTTCATCGTTCACAGAAAAAGGACTGCCGGAAAGAATGATGCCCTTCAGCGTATCATCTTTTACAACGGGTTTGTGATAAGGAACAATTTCGCAGTAAACATTTGCTTCACGTACTGCACGGGCTATCAGCTGAGTATATTGTGAGCCAAAGTCGAGGATAAGAATCTTTTCTGTCATGGTGCGGCGAAGGTAACAAAAAAGCCCTCATGCCCCGAAACAGGATCGTGTTCTTATGGGGAAAACATCTGTTTGTTCCTTTTTTTCATCCATTGGTTTTGTTTTACATTTGTTCTGCTCCGGCTTTAACCCTGCATAACGGGCAATAATCATCACCAATGTTGGTTGAGTGCCTCCTTGTGTGGTTCTTATCATACCATTAAACCAAAAAACAACATGCAAAAAAAAATGATCTACGGGGCTTTTCTTTTACTCATCAGTTCAGGCATTTTACTTAGTTCCTGCAGTACCAGGCGTGTAAAAGGCAATGGCGATATTGTAAAACAGGAGCGTAAAGAAAGTTCTTTTAATGCCGTAAAAGTATCGGGTGCTTTCGATGTGTATTTTTCTCAATCCGATGAACAGGAGATACAGATTGAAGCAGATGAAAACCTGATGCGTTACATTGAAACAAATGTGGAAGATGGTGTGTTGCGCATCCGCACAAAAAAAGGCGTCAACCTTCGTCCCACACAGGATATGAAAGTGTATGTAAAAGCACCCAAATACAAAAGCGTAAGTATTGCAGGCAGCGGAAACCTGGTGGCAGAAACAAACATCAACTTAAATGAAAAAATACGCCTCAGCATTGCAGGCAGTGGCGATATAAAACTGCAGGAGCTGAATGCACCGCAGGTGGATGTAAATATTTCCGGTAGCGGAACAGCCCAGGGGCATGGCAGCACACGTGACATTGATATTGATGTGGCAGGTAGCGGCGATGTGAAAATGGGTGAATTAAAAGCCGAGAATGCAAAGATCAGCATTGCAGGTTCGGGCAATGTGTGGGTATTTGCCAGCATGAAACTGGAAGTAAAAGTAGCCGGTGGCGGCGATATTCATTACTACGGTAACCCGGCCGACATTAAATCAAAACTGGCAGGCTCAGGTAACCTCATCAAAGAAGAATAAGCACTTAAGAAAATGTTATAACATTAATTTAAACTTTTCAAGGCATGGAATCGACGTATCCGGTTCCTCCCGACAGGGCCGGTGCTGTTACCTTTGCACCGGCTCCGTTTTTAGATCCATTCCGAAAAAACATTTCTCCGTCCTTACTGATACTTAACACGCCCTTTTGTAAAATTCATGAATAGATCCGTTTGAGAACTTGATTTTTTTCAAGATGTTTTTGGTTAGAAACAGCCTTCGTGTTTACGGGGGCTGTTTCGTTTTAAATTATTCAGTATTGTTATTGGTATAAAGTGCTGCAAGTGTTTTAGGCGCTACCGAACAGTATGCATGTGTAAGCACATCTTTCAACAGCTCCTTTTTTATTTTTCCAAGGGCAATCATTGTCCAGCCCTGTTTACCCCACTTATTTGGCACCGGCCACATCATTGTTTCATCAATCAGGCAAAAAACAGATTGATCGGCATTGCTCAGCTTTGCACAGGCAAGTTTGTTTGTTTCATCAAGGGTAACAAAGATCTTGTTCTTTACCCTGAAAGATGTTTTTTCAAAATGCGGCTGCTCTGTTGCTTCCGCAAAACCAAGCGCCATTTCCCGAAAGTTTTTTATGGAGATCATAAAGAAAGTTACATCTTCTTTGCAAAAGATGTTTGTTGCAAATGCGAAAGGGTTGTTCTGTTAAAATCGTTCAATGGCGATGTCGGCTGTTTAGTGGCGATGCTGAAAAGCGTTGTCCGTTTATTTTTGTAGCCATTAAACCTTATGTCATTATTCTTACCGGTAAAACTGCTGGCAACTGTTGCTTTGATATGCACAGCTGCAACGGGGTGGGCACAATCTGCTCCCGGTAAAGACTCGTCCAAAACGGTGTTGGGTTATGGC
>JAACZX010000156.1 GCA_009996555.1 Chitinophagaceae bacterium
TTGCATTAAGGGAAACAATGATTTTCTTCTTAAACAGTTTACGCTGCACACCCATGTTCATGGAAATGTTGCTGCGTACTGTTCCCTGCGGATTTGCAAAACGGTTGAATGAAAATGCGCCTGTAAATGTCCACAGGTCATTTGGATTATAGTTGGTGCTGAAGTTTGATGTGAACGATCCACCATCACGGAACTTCCGCACTTCTTTATCAAACGTACCATACTTGTTGTAGATATAACTGGCACTGAAATTTGACCGTAGTTTACGGCTGATGGTAAGCCCGGCCCATGTGCTTGTTTCAAATTCCTGTCTGTTACTTACATTATCCCATGTAACAATTGTTTTGCCATCGCCCTGCAGCGTACGTATCTGGTTAAACACATCTTCTACAAGATTATAACCAACACTGATGTTTGCGAAATATTTACTTTTTGTTTTACCCGCCACCAGGTCAAATGTGTGCGATTGTGATGGCAGCAGATCTGGATTGCCAAAACGAACATTGTACGGATCACCGTAATCAATGGCAGGGTTCAATTCACCAATGCCCGGACGGCGTATGGTGCGGCGATAAGCTGCTGTAAGGTTGGTTCCGTTCTGCCAGCTGCGGTTGATATTAGCAAAAGGCAGCAGGTTAGTGTAACGGTTGTATTCTGTTTTATTATCCCTGAATAATTCAAAAAGAAAATTGGTTTGCTCAACTGCAGTACCTGCTGTTACTGAAAAGCCCGGTTTAAAAATATGTTTCATCGACAGGCGTGCACTGATAATATCCTGGTGAAACATGAAATTGTTACTCAGCAGATCAGACAGCAGGAAAATATTCTCCGGTTTTTTCATAAACTCAGTGTTGAGCACTACATGACTGTTTGTGCGGTAGTAAGCAAGACCGGTTGACAGCGATGTTTTTTTATTGCTCAACGGACGGTTGTAGATCATGTTTATACTGTAACCGTTGGAGTTATTGTTGTTTGTTTGCCGTTGCGTGCTATCTACGCCTTTTGGTGTAAAATCAGGATTTAGAAATTCCTGAAAATAATTGCGGACACTTTTACTCCAGCCAAAATTTAATGCGGAAACAATACGGATCGATTCACCGGGACGTTTTCCTTTATGTATATAAGTAAAATTAATTGAAGGATTTCTGCTGGCAGCTTCTGATGCAATGGTACGTTCGCTCAGCTTTGATATTTCTTCAAACCTGTTGAGATTGGTATAGCGGTTAAAAGCCCTGTTGTTTGTGTTGGCCTGGTTATACTGTGCAACAAAGTTGAAGCTGTTTCTTTTATCCAGTTCGTAATCTACGTTTAACCTGAAATTTGGACGAATACCTCTGTTGGCAGAATTGGTATTTGTATTGAGCTTGTTTGATGAATCTTTATAAATATTGGTGCGGTAACTGTAACCCTCCGATTGAAATTCGTTATACCCCACTCCCATGTTCAGGTTCACAGCAAAACCTTGTTTGCGGTAGTTGAAGTTAGTGGTTACACCGGTTTGTCCTCTGGAACCTGCATACAGGTTGATTCTTGCACCAAAACCCACTCTTCCTTTTTTTGTTACAATATTGATTACACCACCTTGTTCATTTGCATATTGCGGCGGCGGATTGGTCAGCACTTCAATTTTTTCGATCATGCTGCCCGGCATACTTTCCAAAAGGTCCTGCAGCTGTTGCGCATTTAATTCTACAGGCTTATCGTCTATCAGGATCTTCGGTTCTTTTCCACGCACTGCTATTTTTCCATCAGCATCGGTTGTTACCAATGGAGTTTGTTTCAGCAGTTCAGTTGCATTACTGCCGTTGCTTAATGCGCTTTCACCCACATTAAAGGTGATGTTCCCTTCTTTTGATTCGATCAGTGGTTTCTCTACAAAAATCACTACTTCGCTTAGCTCAACCGATTCATTACTCAGCGGAATATCGTTGAGATTAAAGTCGGCCCTGTCTGCACGGAGATGGATGCTGTCAATCGTTAATGTCCGGTAACCAATTGCACTGATGCGGATGCGATAATATCCAAGTGCCAGGTTATTGAATGTGAAACCGCCGTTCTTATCTGTGAGGAAAAAAGTTTGCCTGCTTGTGTCGGCCAGTTGAATGGCCGCAACAGTTGCACCCATGATAGCCTTTTGGCTGCTGGTGTCGATGAGGGTACCGATAATGATCCCATCTTTCTTAAGCTGTTGGGCTGTAGATTGGGTAAAACTCAAGATAAAAGTCAGCAGTAAAGCAAGGAAGGATCTGTTTTGCAATGGGTTCTGTTTTGGGTAAAGTTAAATTTTCAGTTTAGACGACAAACTGTTTATTCCACCAGCGGTATCTTTTGCTGCCAATCTGTCACCAAATCGCCTTTCTTTCACTACCTTTGCCTGCTCAATTTGCGAATGAACATGATGGATCTGATGACTGATAATAAGGTACACGACGAAAGCCGCCAGGGTGAAGCCTATGCGCCTTTTACCAACGACCCGAATCAATACAAAAAGAAGTTTTATATCGAGAGTTATGGCTGTCAGATGAATTTCAGCGACAGCGAAATTGTGGCCAGCATTCTCAACAGTGCAGGTTATGGTGCCACACGTAATACAGAAGAAGCCGACCTCGTTTTGCTCAACACATGTTCCATCAGGGAAAAGGCTGAGCAAACCATCCGTAAGCGTTTGACAGAATTCCGCAAAGCCAAAATGCGTAAACCGGGTATGCTGGTGGGCGTATTAGGCTGCATGGCCGAACGTTTAAAAGCAAACCTTCTGGAAGAAGAAAAATTGGTGGATATGGTGGTGGGGCCCGATGCTTACCGCACACTGCCCGGTTTAATTGAAGAAGCAGAAGGCGGACAAAAATCAGTGAACGTATTATTGAGCCGTGATGAAACCTATGCTGATATTTCGCCGGTACGTTTGGAAAGCAATGGTGTTAGTGCCTTTATTTCCATTATGCGTGGCTGCAACAACATGTGCAGCTTTTGCGTGGTGCCCTTTACCCGTGGCCGTGAACGTAGCCGTGATGCAAAATCAATTATTGCTGAAGCACAGGATTTGTTTGATCGTGGTTTCCGTGAAGTAACACTGCTCGGTCAGAACGTAGACAGCTATTATTTTGTGGATGAAAAGAGTAATGAGACGGTTTCATTCGCCATGCTTATGGAAAGAGTGGCGCTTATTTCTCCGCTTCTTCGTGTTCGTTTTTCAACTTCACATCCAAAAGATATTACGGATGAAGTGTTGCACACAATGGCGAAGTATGAGAACATCTGCAAATACATTCATTTGCCTGTGCAAAGCGGTAACACACGCATTTTACAACTGATGAACAGAACATACACACGTGAATGGTATATGAAGAAAGTTGATCGTATCAGGGAAATCATTCCGGGTTGCGGCATCAGTTCCGATATCATTGCCGGCTTTTGCTCCGAAACGGAAGAAGAACATCAGGATACGTTAAGCATTATGGAGTACAGCCAGTACGATTATGGTTATATGTTTTTCTACAGTGAACGACCAGGAACGTTGGCTGCACGCAGGTATAAAGATGATGTGCCGGAAGAAGTAAAAAAACGCCGTTTACAGGAAATTGTAGATAAACAATATTATCTGTCGCTTGATAGTAACAAACGTGATGTTGGTCAAACATACCAGGTGCTGATAGAAGGTGAAAGCAAGAAAGATGAGAATAGCTGGATGGGTCGCAACTCACAAAACAAAGTGATTGTGTTTGCGAAAGAAAATTATGAGTTGAAGAAAGGTGATTATGTAATGGTAAAGGTGAATGATTGTACAAAAGGCACATTGCTTGGTACAATTGCAAATCAATAACAATGGATTTACAAAGTATAAAAAACAGGTTTGGCATTATTGGCAACTCCCCTGCCCTCAATCATGCGTTGAATGTGGCGGTGCAGGTGAGTGCAACAGATTTAACAGTATTGATCAATGGAGAAAGTGGTGTTGGTAAGGAAGTGTTTTCGCAAATCATTCATTCCTTATCGGCACGTAAACACAATCCGTTTATTGCTGTTAACTGCGGCGCCATTCCTGAAGGAACAATTGATTCGGAATTATTCGGTCATGAAAAAGGTTCGTTTACAGGCGCTGTTGAAGCACGCAAAGGTTATTTTGAAACTGTAAACGGCGGTACTATTTTCTTAGATGAAATTGGTGAAATGCCACTGGGCACACAGGCACGTTTGCTGCGTGTGTTAGAGACAGGTGAGTTTATTCGTGTTGGTTCATCAAAAGTGCAAAAGACAGATGTGCGTGTAATTGCAGCAACCAATAAAGAGCTGCTGGAATACACACAAACAAATAAGTTCAGGGAAGATCTTTACTATCGTTTAAACACAGTGCCCATTCGTGTGCCTGCGTTGCGTGACAGAAAAGAAGATATTCCACTCCTGTTCAGAAAATTTGTGGTTGACTTTGCAGAGCGTTATAAAACCACGCCTGTACAATTGGAAGATGATGCGAAAAATCTGTTAATCAGCTATCCGTTTCCCGGTAATGTGCGGGAATTGAAGAATATTGCAGAGCAGATTTCAGTTCTTTCAACAAACAAACAGGTAACAGGAAGAGAGTTAACTGGTTTTTTACCTGAGCAAAGCGGAAACCGTTTACCTGTTCTTGCGCACCAACCTGCAACTGCAGGAAGTGCTAATGAGTTTGCCAATGAGCGTGAGATATTGTACAAGCTCTTTTTTGATATGAAGCGTGATGTAACAGAGCTGAAGAAAATGTTTTTGGAAGTATTGCAACATGGAGGCGCTTCGGTGCAAATGCCGGGCAATTTCTTTAATGATGCTCTGATGCCCGAACATAAACCGATGGAAGTAGCACAGCCTGTTATTGGAGCTACTCACCAGGCTCAACCCGTTATTATCGGTAGTAATGGCGATATACATGATCATGTGGAAGTAGAGGAAAGCCTCAACATTATGGACAAAGAGAAAGAACTGATCATTAAAGCGCTGAAGAAACATAAAAGCAAACGCCGTGATGCAGCACTTGATCTTGGCATCAGTGAACGCACACTGTACAGAAAACTGAAGGAGTATGATATTGAAGAACTTTGATAAATACAAGCTGTTAGCTATTAGCTTCAAGCTATTGGTAAAGCAGCCGATGCGGTTTTGGCTTGTAGCTTGCAGCTTGTGGCTTGTGGCTTTGCCTTCGTGTTATTCATTCAAAGATGTTTCTATTCCGCCTGAAATAAAAACGGTAAAGGTTAATTATATTGAAAACAGGGCAAAGATCATTAACCCGCAACTGAGCCAGCGGTTAACCGATAAGCTCCGGCAAAAGATCGTTAACCAAACACGGTTATCACAAACAAACAGTGATGATGCGCATTACGACATCAGCGGACAGATCACCGATTACTATGTTACTACATCGGGTATCTCAAATCAACAGGCTGCATCAAACCGTTTAAATGTAACTGTTCATCTTATCTTCAAAAACAGGTTAGATGATAAAAAGAATTTTGAAGCAGATCTTACACGCAACTTCGATTTCTCTGCCAATGTTCCGTTAAGCCAGGCAGAAGCTTCACTTACCGATCAGATCGTTCAGAATATGACCGACGAAATTTTTAACCGCATTTTCTCCAACTGGTAATATTTTCTTTTACCTTGCCCCAATGATGAATGCAGATGTTTTTCACCGATTGCTGCAGCAACCATCTCTGCTGAAAGAAACAGATCATGCAGAGCTGGAAACGATGGTGTATCAATACCCTTGGTTTGGTGTAGCACAGTTATTGCTTGCTGCAAAGAAAAAACAGGATGGAGTTGCTTTTGAAAAGCAGGCTGAAAAAGCGATGATGTATTTCAACCGGCCATTGTTAGGTAATTCTTTGCTAAAACAATTTTCGGCTGTTACAACACAACAGGAACAGGATGTAGTTGAAGCTGAACTGCAGAAGATTGAAATAAATGAAGAATCAGATGAACTGGAAGCATCTTTAGATGCTGAAGCCGTGATTGAGGCAGAAGACAAACGTGATGAACA
>JAACZX010000157.1 GCA_009996555.1 Chitinophagaceae bacterium
ATAGCATCAGCATTTTTTGAACAATATGGTTCTGTACCAACGGTTATTGTTCGTTCGCCCGGCAGAGTAAATATTATTGGTGAGCATACCGATTATAATGAAGGGTTTGTATTACCCGCTGCTATTGATAAAGCAGCTTACATGGCTGTCTCGTTGCGTAATGATGATGAAATTCATTTGCATGCATTTGATCTGAATGAAACATTCTCCACAAAAGTAGCTGGGTTAAAACCTGTAGGTGATGTTAGCTGGCCCAATTATATTCTTGGCTCTGTTGCACAATTCATCAAGCGTGGCATCAATATACCCGGCTTTAACATTACACTCAGCAGCGATGTGCCGATTGGCGCAGGATTGTCTTCTTCTGCTGCTGTGGAATGTGCCACTGTATTTGCATTGAACCATTTGCTGCAAACAAATATCGACCGTGTGGCAATGGTGCTCATGGCACAAAAAGCCGAACATGAATATGCAGGGGTGATGTGTGGTGTAATGGATCAGTTTGCATCCATGATGGGCAAGAAGGATCATGTAATTAAACTCGATTGCCGTTCGCTGGAATATGAATATGTACCATTTAAACTGGATGGTATTAAAATTCTGTTGCTCAATACAAATGTGAAGCATTCGCTTGCATCATCTGAATACAATACAAGACGCAATGAATGTACACAGGCTGTTGAATGGATAAAACCACATCATGTAGAAGTAACTTCACTGCGCCATGCGACCACAGCAATGCTGAATGAATATGTGTTGCCGCAAAGCAAAACAATTGACGACCGCAGCAGGTTTGTGGTGGAAGAAATCGAACGCTTGCTCACAGGTTGTGAAGATTTGAAGAAGGGCGATCTTGCTTCGCTTGGTAAAAAGATGTTCAGCACACATGATGGGTTAAGCAACATGTATGAAGTAAGTTGTAAGGAACTCGATTTCCTGGTTGATTTTGTGCGTAACCGTCCGGAAGTTATTGGCGCACGTATGATGGGTGGCGGCTTTGGCGGCTGCACCATTAATCTTGTAAAGGAAGAAGCTATTGATCAGCTGGTGGCCGACGTAAAACCTGCTTATGAAGCAGCAATGGGATTAACACTGGATCATTATGTTGCTTCCATTCAAAACGGAACTGAAATTATATAATCATGTTTGACAGTAAAGAACATTCGCATACACGACTCAATATTCTCACAGGCGATTGGATCCTTGTTTCGCCGCATCGCATGAAACGCCCGTGGCAGGGGAAGGTTGAAACAATACCTGCAGATAACCGGCCATCATACGATCCCACCTGTTATTTATGCCCCGGCAATAAACGTTCCGATGGCAGCATGAATCCGGTTTATACGGATGTATATGTTTTCACAAACGATTTTTCGGCATTGTTACCCGTAACACCCGAAGGTGGTGAAAACGAACAGGGCCTGCTGGTAAGCAACAGCGAAAGTGGTATTTGTAAAGTGATCTGTTTTTCACCCGATCATAGTCTCACATTACCTGTTATGCAGGAAGAGGCAATTATAAAAGTGATTCAGTTATGGAAAGATGAGTTTAAAACACTTTCTGAAAATAAAAACATCAGGTATATACAGATATTTGAGAACAAAGGTGAGATCATGGGTTGCAGCAATCCTCATCCGCATGGGCAAATATGGGCATCTTCTTCCTTACCATTGGAGTTAACAAAAGAAACCACGCAGCAGAAAAAGTATTTTGAAGAACATGGAAAAAGTTTGCTGAGTGCATACCTGGATGTGGAGTTGCAAAAGAAAGAACGCATTGTAATTGAGAACGAACATTTCGTGGCATTGGTTCCATACTGGGCTGTGTGGCCTTATGAAACCATGATCATCAGCAAACGGCATGTGCAAACCATTGCGCAGTTTACTGATGAAGAGGAAAAGGCGTTTGCATCTATCTTAAAACAACTCACCACTAAGTACGATAACTTATTTAATATATCATTCCCTTACAGTGGCGGTATGCACCAGGCACCTGTTAATGATGGTGAAGATCATACAGCCTGGCATTGGCACATGCATTTTTATCCGCCGTTACTCCGCAGTGCAACGGTTAAAAAGTTTATGGTGGGCTATGAAATGCTGGCAAATCCGCAGCGTGATATTACAGCTGAATCGGCGGCTGCCACACTTCAGCAACTATCAACTGTTCATTACAGTTTAACGTAAATACAGTTTTATTGGTTACAATTTGTTTAAAAGCAGCTTATGGCTGCTTTTTTAATTTAATGCAACAAGTAAGCGTGAGTTTTTTAGCTTTAAGGAGAAATTATGCAATCGTTTTCTCAACCCATTTCAAAGAGGATTGAATATATTTGAGCTCTTAATTAAAAAATTTAGAAAGTATGGCCCGTAAGACTGCTTCCATGGATCTGATCGATAGCTTTGAAAAAATTCCAACAAAGATTTTCAGCGGTGCAAAACAAGGTTCAGCTTTTGTTGCTGAACAAATTGCTGCACTCATTCGTGAAAAGCAAGCCGCCAATGAACCATGTGTACTTGGTCTTGCTACCGGTTCTACACCAAAATCGTTGTATGCTGAGCTGGTACGCATGCACAAAGAAGAAGGGTTGAGTTTTAAAAATGTGATTGCGTTCAATCTTGATGAATACGAACAAAAGATTGCTGAAGCTGGTGGTGTTGATCTGCAGATACTGGGGATTGGCGTAAACGGCCATATTGGTTTTAACGAACCCGGTTCAAGTGTTTACACCAAAACAAGACTTATTACGCTGACCAATTCAACACGTTTGGCCAACAGTTATGAGTTTGCAAACATCAGCCAGGTACCACGTCTTGCTATTACAATGGGTATTGGCACTATTCTGAAAGCAAAGAAGATCATTCTCATGGCATGGGGGCCTTCAAAGGCTCCGGTTATTCAACAATCAGTTGAGGGAGATGATACAGAACATGTACCTGCCTCGTTACTGCAAAACCATGATGATGTAACATTTGTTACTGATGAAATGGCTGCAGCTGAGCTTACCCGTTATAAAAGTCCATGGCTTACGGGTGAATGTGTGTGGACAAACACCATGATCAAACGTGCTGTGGTAAACATGGCGTTGAAATTGGGTAAACCTGTATTGAGTCTTACCAATACCGATTACAATGAGTTTGGTTTAAGTGATCTGCTGGTTGAAAAAGGCGATGCCTACGAAATAAACCTGCAGGTATATTATATGTTGCGTGACAGTATTACGGGCTGGCCCGGTGGTAAACCAAATGCTGTAATACCCAATCATCCTGAACGCAGCAATCCTTATCCTAAAAAGGTAATTCTTTTTTCACCACACCCTGATGATGATATTATTTCAATGGGTGGAACATTCCAGCGCCTGCACGATCAGGGACATGAAGTGCATGTGGCTTATCAAACAAGCGGCAACATTGCAGTAACAGATGAGTTTGTTACACGCTTCCTTGATTTTGCAGTTGGGTTTGAAGAGATGTTTGGCATTGATGCAGAAAAGTCGAAGAAGATATTGAATGAAGCAAGAGGTTATCTTGAAACAAAAAAATCGAACGAGATCGATACGCAGTCTATTCGTGAAATAAAAGGTTTGATCAGGCGATGCGAAGCTGCTGCAACCTGCCGCTATGTGGGTTTAAAAGAAGGGCAGTGGCATTTTCAGAATCTTCCGTTTTATGAAACGGGTACCATTGAGAAAAAACCAATGGGCGAAGAAGATGTTGTGATAACGATGGAGCTGCTGCGTAAAATAAAACCACAACAGGTGTATTGTGCCGGCGACTTTGCTGATCCGCACGGAACACACCTGGTATGTTTCAATGTGGTGCTTGAATCATTACGCCGCATTAAAGAAGCCGGTGATGAATGGATCAATGATTGCTGGCTGTGGTTGTACAAAGGCGCATGGCAGGAATGGAATATTGAAGAAATTGAAATGGCTATACCAATGAGTCCTGAACAGGTAATGAAGAAACGCTTTGGTATTTTCATTCACCAGTCGCAGAAAGATATGGTGCCGTTTCAGGGTAGTGATAGCCGTGAGTTCTGGCAACGTGCTGAAGAGCGTAATGCAGCCACTGCAGACCTGTATGGTAAACTTGGTTTAACACAGTATGCAGCAATGGAAGCGTTTGTACGCTGGCATTATTAATAAAGTTGTTATTCATTGATAAAATTCAGGCCTCTTGGCCTGAATTTTGTTTTAGATCATTCATCAAAAACTGTTTATGAAAAAAATACATTTACTCGCCGCTTTCTTTCTTTTCGCTTTTTTCTCTGTTACATCAACTTATGCTGTGGTTCCTGTAAATAATACAGGAGTACCTGTTGAAGAAACAACTGCAGCTGTTAACGGGTTTAACCAGCTTTCAAAAGCAGAAAAGAAACAACGGTTGAAAGAAGTAAAGAAAGAGATCAATCATTTTAAAGCACTGAAGAAAAAAGGAATGGATGCTGATGACCGCACGATCCTGTTGGTTGTGCTGGCAATTTTGTTACCACCTTTGGCCGTATATCTTCACCAGGGTGAAATCAATAACAAGTTCTGGATTAGTCTTGTGCTTACGCTGTTGTTTTGGGCACCGGGTGTTCTTTATGCATTGCTGGTAGTGCTGGGCGTTGCTTAATTTTTTTCACTTATTATAAGAAAAGCAGGATCAAACGATCCTGCTTTTTTATTGCCGCCCGTTTATCCACTTGTATTTCCATTTATCTGCTGTTTGTGTTTGTTACGCATTAATACATAAATATGTCATGAGGCCGAAATTAGTTTTGCGGTTCAATTTAAACCTATCATCTATGCGTCTATTCTCATTCATTGCAACTGCATTATTTTTTCAACTCATTGTTACAGGATGTAAAAAGCCGACCAGTCAACCACTGCCGGTTGTTGATCTTTCAACAGTAAAGATCACTGCATTCCAATTTTCGGAAACAGCCAATACTTCCATCAATATTACTCATCCCTTTATTTCAAACGGAGCGGAAGTACAACAGGGCAGAATTGATATTGTGATCCCTTTCGGAACAACAGGCTTGCAACTAACGCCACTTGTGAGCAATTTTGAAAAACAGGGATTTACTATTTCACCACAGCTGGGTGTAAAAACAGATTACCTGAATAAAGAAGTTGTTTATACTATCAGCTCCGCAACTGAATGCAGATATAACTGCAGCGCATGTTTTGCACAGCAACAGCTCCATTGGTAAAGTGTATGTGTTTGTTCCTGAAGGAACCGACTTTCGCACATTAACTGCATCACTTGAGCACAATGGTGAACAGGTAGTGTTTACACAAAATGCAGCCGAGGTTCCTGCAAACAGTACAACTGCGTATCCTGAAAATGGTCAGCAATTGGATCTTGCATACCCCAAAGGATTTTATGTGGCAGTAAAACGTGGTGACGAAACTGTAACATACAGCATTGTGGTAGATTTGGCGAAGCCCATTTCTTTTACACAGGAGCTTGTAACACTTGATCTGGCAACAGGTGTTAATCATCATTTGAAAGCAGGGGAGATCATTAACAGGGGTAATCGTCCGTTAACCATCACACAAATTGTACATAGTGATCCTTCGCCTGCAAATTCGCCATTGCGTACGTTTGCATTGATTCCATCGGGAGGTTTGTTACCCGGTGCAAAAGCTGATGTAATGACCAGCTTTGATGCCAGCTTTCTTCCGGCAGGTACTTATGAAATTACAGCAAGGATGCGCCCCAATTTTATACTGGAAAACGAAGTGCAAACCCTGTTGCAGCCTTCTAACTTTACATTGAAAGTAAAATTGCAGTAAGTAACATCATAAAACAAAGGGCTTGCACAGCAAGCCCTTTGTTTTATGATGTGGTTATGATCAGTCTTTCAATTCTATTACCCGTTCTTCCACATTTTCCATTCCTTCGGCTGTAACTGTTTTGGTGGATATGCTGTAAATG
>JAACZX010000158.1 GCA_009996555.1 Chitinophagaceae bacterium
ACAGCAAATTTTACACTCTTTGTTACGTCACGGATGGTTAGATCACCAACAAGTTCATACTTATTATCGCCGAGTGGTTTAAATGATTTACCAACAAATGTTGCAGTTGGAAATTTCTCTGCATTGAAAAAATCATCGCTCTTCAAATGCTTGTCACGGTTTTCGTTCTCTGTATTGATTGAGTTCATATCAACTGAAAAATTGATCTTCGCATCACTCATATCTGCCTTTGTATGCTCAATAGTACCGTCAAAGATTTTAAAAGATCCTTCCGTTTCAGATACGACCATGTGTGTTACAGTGAACTTAAGGTTCGAGTGCGATCTGTCCAATGTCCACTTGGTGGGTGTTTGTGCAAAAGTTGAAGCCTGTTGATCCTTGTTTGTGCTTTCCTTCGGAATAAAAGCTGCCAAAGCAATTACAGAACCAACGGCAACTACTGATAAGAAGAACTGTTTCATACTGTTTCGTGTTTAGGTTTTTTTAGTGTTTGAACATCAAAAATAATGCTTAATTGTGCTGCAACCTTGTTAAAACAACTCCCTTCATATAATCGGCGATGTTGCAAGGCTTGCAATAACAGGCAATTAGTCGCTAAAACCATTCCATTCCTGTGCCGTTTATCAAAAACTTTTGGAAGGGCAGTATTGTTTTCTCAATTTCAGTTCTCCTAAAACAAGCTTGTATGAGAATTATCGCTCTGGCCGTTACGGCCTCGCTGTGTCTTGCATCCCAGGCACAGGTTAAACTCGATCAGTTTAAAAACATGAAACCCCGAAACATCGGGCCCGCCGGTATGAGTGGCCGTGTTACAGCCATTGATGCCATTAACAGCAACCCCGAGATCTTTTTTGTGGGTGGCGCCAGTGCCGGTGTATGGAAAACCGAAAACGGTGGCGCTACATGGTCGGCGCTTTTTGATGAACAACCAATTTTAAATATTGGTGCACTTAAAGTACAGCAAAGTAATCCATCAGTAATATGGGTTGGTACCGGCGAGGGTAACCCGCGTAACTCACTCAACTTAGGCGAAGGCATTTACAAAACACTCGATGGCGGTAAAACATGGAAACGCATGGGTCTTGAAAAAACAAGAAACATCCACCGCATCCTCATCGATCCTGCAAACCCCAACACGGTATATGCTGCAGCTATTGGTAACCCTTATGGCATCCACAGCGAACGTGGTGTGTATAAAACAACCGATGGTGGCGAAACATGGCAACGCATTTTGTACACCAACGATACCAGTGGTTGTGCGGAATTGGTAATGGATCCATCAAACCCCAATAAACTTATTGCCAACATGTGGCAGCACCAGCGCAAACCCTGGAACTTCAACAGCGGTGGCCCCGGCAGCGGTATTTACCTGACTGTTGATGGCGGTAAGAACTGGAAAAAATTAGGCAAAGAAGATGGTTTGCCTGCTGATCCGATTGGTCGCTGTGGTTTAGCTTTTGCTCCCGGCCGTTCAAACATTGTGTATGCAAAAGTAGAAGCAACAAAAAATGGTTTTTATAAAAGTGAAGATGGTGGCTTTACATGGAAACTGGTGAACAGCGATCCTGCACAGGTTACTGATCGTCCGTTCTACTACAATGAAATTTATGTTGATCCTAAAAATGAAAACCGCATCTATGATATTCACTCAACAGTTACCATGAGTGAAGATGGTGGTAAATCATTTACTACGCTGATCCCTTACAATGGTATTCACCCCGATCACCATGCATGGTGGATTCATCCAACAAATGAAAACCTGATCATTGAAGGAAATGATGGTGGTATCGGCATCAGCAAAGACCGTGGTAAAACATGGCGCTTCGATGAGCAGTTACCATTCGGTCAGTTCTATCACATTAATGTAGATAACGAAATTCCTTACAACGTAATGGGTGGCTTGCAGGATAACGGCAGCTGGCGTGGACCTGCATACACATGGGTTGATGGTGGCATCCGCAACTATTATTGGGAAAGCTTGTGGGGTGGTGATGGTTTTGATGTAGTACCCGACCCTACCGACAGCAAATGGGTATATGCCATGAGCCAGGGTGGTTCTGTTGGCCGTTACAATGTATCAACAGGTGCAAGTGAATTTATTCGTCCTCCTGCTCCGGAAGCACGTAAGAAAATGCGTTTCAACTGGAACAGTGGTATTGCACTTGATCCGTTTGATCAAAACACTGTTTATTTCGGCAGTCAGTTTTTGCATAAGAGTACAGATAAAGGAACAACCTGGAGCATCATCTCCCCCGATCTTACGACCAACAATCCTGAACAGCAGAAAGAAGAAACAGGCGGTTTAACACTGGATATTACCGGTGCTGAAAATTTCAACACCATTATGGCTATTGCACCATCTGCAAAAAACCGTGATGTAATTTGGGTTGGTACCGATGATGGTAATGTACAGTTAACAAAAGATGGCGGTAAAACATGGACCAACTTCCGTGGTAAAATTCCGGGCATGAACGCAGGTGCATGGATCACACAGGTACAGGCAAGCAGATACAATGAAGCAGAAGCCTTTGTTGTGAGCAACGATTACCGCCGTGGTGATTTTGCCATTACCATTTTCCGCACAAAAGATTTTGGTAAAACATGGGAAAATATATTAGCCAACAAAGGACTGAAAGGTTATGCACTTTGTATGATACAGGATCCTGCAGAACCCAACCTCATTTTTGTTGGAACCGAACATGGTTTATGGGTAAGCTTTGATAATGCGAAAACATTCCAGCAATGGAAAAACGGTTACCCAAGTGTATCAACCTACGATTTAACCATACAGGAACGTGAAGCTGATTTGGTGATTGCAACCTTTGGCCGTGCGGTATGGGTACTGGATGATATCCGTCCGTTGCGTGCTGCTGCAAAAGCAAACGGCGCATCGCAATCAACCAAAGTAAAAGTATTTGAAACACCAACAGCTTATCAGGCCAGCTTCCGCAATGCGCCCGGTTACGAATGGAGCACATGGGGTTTATATGAAGGTGAAAACAGGAGAAGAGGTGCGATGGTTTCTTTCTTTGTAAACCATGCAGCCGATACAAGCAGAGCAAAAGCTGATACTGCTGTTGTAAAAATTTATGACGATGCAGGAAAACAACTCCGCACATTACGTGTAAAAGCCGACAGCGGACTCAACCGTTTCTATTGGAACTTTGATACAAAAGGAAATCGTTTCCCCGGAAGCCCCAAACCAAGACCAAACGCACCGGAACAAGGTGGTGGATGGCCTGTTTATCCCGGCAATTATAAAATGGTCGTAAACCTTGGCAAACACAGCGACAGTGCCATGATTACTGTAAAAGCTGATCCACGTATTCCGCAACCACGTGATGTATATGAGGCAAAGAAAAAAACAGCTGAACGTTTGCAGTTAAGTGCTGATAAATTAACAGCGGCTATTGACAAGATACTTGATGCCGAAGAAACACTTACCAAAATGGAAGGACAGTTGCGTGGAGCTGAAGGAAAAGATGTTGACAGCCTGCGTAAAGAAACAGCGAAGATGCGTGAAGAAATTAAAAAGATACGTGAAAGCATTTTTGGACGTAACGCTACCGACAGACAAGGTATTACACGCTATGCCGATATTACCACACAAAGCATTTTAGGTGCTGCCCGCCAGGAAATAAATGGCAAGCTGGCTGCTCCTACTGCACAAACAGAACGACTGGTGGCGGAAGCTGAAACAGCAGTTACCGAAAGTGTAAATAAGATCAATGAGTTTATAACCGGCAAGTGGGCTGCCTACAGAAAATTAGCAGAAAGCACACCGTTGAAGTTATTTAAAGACTAAGCTAAGCGTTAAAAGAGAAAAAGAGGGCTGCTTCATTTTAAAGCAGCCCTCTTTTATTTTATGCAAGCTTTACTGTTTTCCGTTTCAATATCAGTGCCGTTATAAGCGATACCAATATGCCTACCGGTAAAATTTCAAAATAAGTATAGAGAACAAAGCCAAATGGGCTTTTGTAAACCTCCTTATATTCATTCATCTGTGCTATTGTCTTTTGCACTTCCTCAGGTGTGGATGTTGCTTTTGCATTCTCGATCATTTGGGCACAATACCGCTCCATAAAATCGGGCATATAGAAATTATAAAGAAAGGCCCACATGATCACATACATGGTGGAGCCGATGAGTGCAATGAGTAACCCAATTTTAAATGCTTTGCCAAAACTGATAACACCTCCATTTTGTTTGTCACGGTAATTTTTAACCGCAACATAGATCAGGGAAAAAGCCAGCAGCATACTCAGGTAACCAACGACCATTGAACCGGCACCGTGATCAGCATTTGGATTGTTATACATATAGATCATGCTGAAAGCCATAAGCGTAGAAACAATCAACCCGGAGATAAGACCAAAAACAAGAACATTCTTTTTCATACAAGAGTTTTTAGGCAGTAAAGATGGAGTTTTGGCGAAAGAAAGCCCTCATACTAAAGTATGAAATACGGTTTGGAGTTGCAAAATCATACGGAAGGGGGAGTGACTCCGGTCGGTACGGTTGAAAACCGTCAGACCAAATTCCGAAACTGTCCTGTATGATTTAGACCTGACAGGTTTATTGTTGCAATGCTAACAATAAAATAATTCAGGCGAATTACAAAGGTGCTCAACCTGTCAGGTCAAGCCCACGCAGCAGCTACACAATCAACCACAGCTGCCTGGGCTGATGTTGGCGTCCCCGCCAACATCGATTTTATGTATCCTGGTAATGAACAAGCCAGGAAAATCTCTTGTCCTGTAATTCATAGAACGAAGCAGATGACCAATCGTAATTTTCAGGAATATCAGTCAAACTCCATTTAAGCTGACATGGATTATGATGAATATAATCAAGCTTCTGTAAGAAAAATTTCTCTGTGAAGCATTCTTTTACAAGTGGGTTCCTTTCCCAAAACTGATAGGTTCTGTCTGCGTCATCTACTTTGTATTGTTGCAAATGTTCAGGATTTTTTTCCAACTCCTTTTTAAACGCATGGCCTGTAAAACTGAACAACGCACCTTGCACATTTTTTCGTTCAAAGCCATCTGCAATTTTCCAGATCAGATGAATGTGGTTGGGCATAATAACAAACGCATTGATAAAACATCGTTTGTTTTCTGAAAGCCATTGAAATGAAGAAAGAATAATTTCTTTCATTTTATCGTCAGCAAGCAGATGTTTCCAGTTAAGGATAGTTGCAGTTAAAAATTCCGGGTGATAGGTTTGCATCATCCAATATAAAAACAGAATTTAATCTTTACAACGGTTGTACTGGTTGTTGGTGGAGACGCCAACAACAGCATCGGGTGCTCAACCCCTCAGGTCAAGCCCACGCAGCAGCTACACAATCAACCCCAGCTGCCTTGCTTTTTCCACCGCCTGTGTTCGGCGCTTTACATCCAGCTTCAGAAACAAATTAGAAGAATGTGTTTTAACTGTTGCAAGCGAAAGAAATAATCGATCCGCAATTTCCTGGTTGCTCAACCCTTCGGCCATCAACTGCAGCACTTCGGTTTCCCTGCTGCTTAAACCCAGTTTCTGCCGCTGCACTTCCATCTGTTGAAGATCCTCTTCTGTGGGTGTTGTTACATACACATTCTTTTCAACAACAATGGTTTCAATTTCTTTTTTCGGCTTCACCAGTTTCAACGCCAGCCAAATACCCAAACCTGTAAAGATGATGGCAATGCAGAAAATGTAAATCTCATAGGAATGACTCAACAATACAAACTTATACTGCAACACCTGCAACAAAATAAGGAGTGCTACTAACGAAGCAGCATAAAGAAATACTTGTTTATATGTTTGCAGAAAGCGGCGCATGCAGACAAAAACGTTCACTGGTATAAAAAATCACCTTATTACATGGCATTTACTTTTTCCTGCAGCTTAGTGGCTGTAGCAGCGCCAAGTTGCTTTAACTCG